>CAZTNO010000044.1:0-14084 GCA_964614865.1 uncultured Clostridia bacterium | reverse complement strand
CGATTTCGTCGGTCGAGCCGAGCCGGCGGGCCCGCTCGTCCCGCGCCTTCTCCCCCCCGCGGGGAAGTCCCCGGCGCTCGATTTCGTCGAGTTGGAACTGGATGAAATCGAGCTTTTCGGCGGCGGTGCGGTTTGTTGCGGCCAAAGCGTCGCGCGCAGCCTCCAGCCGTCGAATCGCCGAAAACTCCTGGGCAAGGCTGGCCAGCAAGTCTCCCGTACCTGCCGCCAGGTCGAGAAAGGCCGCATGGTTGCCCACGGCAAGCAGCTGAGTGTGATCGCGTTGGCCGTAGATGGAGAGTTGGGCTGCCGCCGCTTCCTGCAGCTGCGGGAAGGCCACCGGCCGGCCGTTGATGGCACAGGTCGACCGTTCGGCGGTGAACTCGCGGGCCAGAAGCACCTCGTTTTCGCCCTGGACGAACAGGGCTTCGACTATCCCCTTGGCACACCCCGCACGCAAGAGGCCGGGGGGGACCCGGCGCCCCAGCAGGAGGAGAAGGGCGTCGATCAGGATCGATTTGCCGGCCCCGGTCTCGCCGGTGAGGACGTTGAGGTGAGGTGAAAAGGAGAGCGATTCCCGCTCGACGACGGCCAGGTTTTCGACAGTCAGGCTCGACAGCATCGCCACCACCGGTGGATAAAACTCATCCCCTTTCCCTCCCACCCAAAGCCTTTCCTGGCCTTCGCGGGCTCATCTGCCGGGCTGGGAGTCCGCCCCAAAGCGGGCGAAGAGCTCCCGGGTGCCGGCCAGGAATTCCTCTTCGGAGAAGGCGCCGGCCAGCTCTGCCGCCGGGATCGCGGCGACGATGGCCGAGTCGGCCTCGATCAGCTCACGAAAGGGAATCTTCTCGGTCCAGGACCGCAAGGCGTGCCCTTGCACCCTCTCGTACGCCTCCTGGCGGGGCATCCCCCCGGCCACCAGCAAGGTCAACACCTTTTGCGAATAGAACACCCCCTGGGTGATGCCCAGATTGCGCCGCATCGCCTCGGGATACACCTGCAGATGGGCCAGGATGTCGGTGATCTCGTCCAGCATGAACACCGCCAGGTGGAAAGAGTCGGGCAGGAACACCCGCTCGGCCGAACTGTGGGAGATGTCGCGCTCGTGCCAGAGGACGTTGTTTTCCAGGGCGGTGCCGACGTAGGATCGCAGCAGCCGGGCAAAGCCGGAAAGTCTTTCGCAACGAACCGGATTGCGCTTGTGGGGCATCGAGGAACTGCCCTTTTGGCCAGTGGTGAACGGCTCCTCGGCTTCGAGCACCTCGGTGCGCTGCAGGTGGCGGATCTCGGTGGCGATCTTCTCGAGGGTGGTGCCCAGGATGGCCAGCGTCGTCACCACCTCGGCATGCCGGTCCCGCTGGACAACCTGGTTGGAAGCGCGGCAAGCCTTCAGACCGAGCCTTGCCAGCGCCCGTTCTTCGCCGCTGGCGGGAAAATGGACGTAGGTGCCCACCGAGCCCGACACCTTGCCCACCGAAATCACTGCGCGAGCCCGGGCCAGCCGTTCCAGGTTGCGGTTCATCTCCTCGTGCCAGATCAGGAACTTGGCGCCGAAAGGGATCGGTTCGGCATGGATGCCGTGGGTACGGCCGATGGTCACCTGGCTGCGCAGGGCGAAGGCCTTCTCCAGCAGCAGGGCGGTCAGTTGTTGCGCGCGGGCCGTCACCTGATCGAGCGACTGGCATATCAGCAACGACAACGCGGTGTCGACCACGTCGTACGAGGTGATGCCCATATGCAAAAAGGCCGAATCCTCGCCGATCGACTCCTCCACCGAGGTCAGGAAGGCGATCACGTCGTGCTTGACCTTCTTTTCGATCTGATGGATCCGCTCCACATCGAAGCGGGCCTTCTGCCGGATCCGCTCGAGGGCTTCGGCGGGGGCCCGTCCCAGCTCCACCCAGGTTTCGGCGATGGCGATCTCGACGGCGAGCCAGGTCTGGTACTTGTTCTGCTCGCTCCAAACTGCGGTAATTTCCGGAACTGCGTAGCGTTCGATCACGGCGGCTCCTGAAAAAAACTACTTGACGATCTTGCGGGGGCGCCCAGGGCCGCGGCCGGAGGGCACCTTGACCTTCTTCGTTTTCCGGGGAACCTTCAGCTTGGCCACCACATCGGCCTGGACGGTTTTGCGGGCGATCTCGATCTTGCGTTCGAGCTTGGCTTTGGCGGTTTTCAGCGCCATGATCTGCCCCAGCAGGCGGTCCACCTTGCGGGCGATGCGCCGCACCTGCACCTCGGCCCGGTGACCCGGGTCGGCCTTTTTCGCTCCCCGCTTGCCTACGTGGGTGAGTTCCTTGACCTTGATGAGGTTGAGTTTGAATCTCTTCTCCAGGGCCCATTCGAACTGGGACACGTTGCGGCTGAAATTGCGGGGCATCTGCTTGTGGGTATAGCCCCGGTTGTGGCTGTACTGATGCTCGAGCAGGGCGGCCACCATGTCGGGGCGAATCTCTTTGCGAGGCAGGCGTACGACGATTTTCTGCCCCGAAACATCGCCAGTGCCCGTGTAGTGATTGCCCCGGGAGTTCAGGAAGGTGATTTCGGCCGACTTGCGCCACTCGGGTTTCTTGCCTTCCAATTTGTCGAAACGATTGACCACCGCCGTGACCAGCTTGCGTAAAGACCTGGTATCCCACATCGACTGATTGATAATCTTCATGCTCCCCTCCTGTTCAATTGGGTCTTCATTCTACTCATTATACAGAGGAGAAGTTTCATTTTCAACAGTAAAAAAATGGAATTTGCTTGGGCCGACGAATTCAGCGAAGGAAGTGGGGGGGGCGCGCCCGAACCGGTCGATCGGCGAGGGGAGGGGCGAACAATACCGAGGTTTCGCTGAAAATAACCAGTCGGGAGGGAAAAAGGAGAGGGAAGGAAGTTGGTAGCGGGGGTAGGATTTGAACCTACGACCTTTGGGTTATGAGCCCAATGAGCTACCTGGCTGCTCCACCCCGCGATCCAAAAGCATTCTACCCCATCTCCCCTCCCTTGTCAAGGGCTTGAGGGACGGTGCTTTCACCACCCGGGGACGGTTCTTGATTTCTTGATTTCTCCAACATGTTTCCTGGAATCTGGAGACCTGACCCCGATGCCCCCCCTGACCCCGATGCCCCCCCACCCTCGTCGTCGCCTTTTTTGATGAGGCAATGCGTCTTGTTTTCTTTGCAAATCGCTCATGCTACAATAGGCCGCATTACACAGTGGAGGTGCGCGAACATGTCCGATTTCTTGAAGTGTGCCGCATGCGGCCGGATGGTCAAGGAAATCTACCAAGGCAAGGGCGGGTTGACCTGCTGCGGCCAGGACATGGCCCTGGTGGGCGAATTCAAGTCGGTGGAGGAACTACTCTCCTACGCGATTGAAAAAGAGGTGGAGGCCCAGGAGTTTTACCTGGAGTGGGCCGACAAACTCTCCGCCCCCCACCTGCAGGAAGCGTTTCGCTCGTTTGCCGCCGAGGAGGGCAAGCACAAAGAGAAACTCGAACGGGTCAAGGCCGGCAGCCTGTTCCGTCCGTCGGCCCGGCAGATCACCGACCTGCGCATCGTCGACTACCTGGTGGACCTGACTCCCACCCCCGAGATGGATTATCAGGAAGCGCTGATCATTGCCATGAAGCGGGAGAAGGCTTCCTTCAAGCTGTACAACGACCTGGCCCAGATCACCGCCGACGAGGCCCTGAAGGCGACGTTCTTCGCCCTGGCCCAGGAAGAGGCCAAGCACAAATTGCGCCTGGAAACCGAATACGAGAAGGACATCTACCGGGAAAACTGACCGGGTCACCCCCACCCCCCGACCGGACCTCCCGGCGGGGGGCCAAAGACACGTGAGCGAGGATCACATGAGCATCACCGTCCGGGATATCATGGCGGCACTCGACGCCGAAGTCCTTTCAGGCTCCGACAAGATGGACGAGGCCGTTACCGCCGTGGGTGCCGGCGACATGATGAGCGACCTGCTGGCCTTCTGCAAGCCGGGGATGATCGTCCTCACCGGATACACCCAACCCCAGGTGATCCGCACCGCCATGGTCACCGACCTGCTCGGCCTGGTGGTGGTGCGGGGCAAGAACATCACCCCCGAAACGATCGCCTTTGCCCGGGAAAACAACATCCTGCTCATGCGCACGCGGGGGTACATGTACTCGTCCTGCGGCAAACTATATCGGCTCGGGCTGATGGGCATCGATGCCTGACGAACTCAAGCTCGCCAAGTACGCCGCCATATTCCAGGATCTCACCGCGGGAGACATCATGGTGGCCCACGTGGCCGCCCTGAGCGCCGAGAAAAAAGTCGCCCACGCCAAAGAGATGATGAAGATCAAGAAGATCTCGGGGCTGCCGGTGGTCGATGAAAAGCGCCGGGTGATCGGCATCATCTCGATCGAGGACATCATCAACGCCCTCGAGTTCCACCGCATGAACGAACCGCTGCGCAATTTCATGTCCTCCGAAGTGGTCGCCGTCGGCATCGACGAACCGTTGGCCGAACTCGTGGCCAAATTCGAGAACTACGGCTTCGGCCGATTTCCGGTGGTCGATTCAAACGGGGTGTTGCGGGGCATCGTCACCAAGGAGGACGTTTTGCACGGCATCCTCGACAGGTTCAACCTGATCTACGTGCACGACCACAAGCGCAACATGACCCTCGATTCCGATCATTCGCTGATCACCGGCGAGACCCTCAAGTCCTCGGAAGCCGAATTCCACTTCCACATCGACGGCAGCGACATCCATGCCGCCGGCACCGGGGCAGCCCTGCTCAAGAAGTTCCTGCAAAGCAAACAGTTCGATGCCGACACCTCCCGCCGCGTCGGCGTTGCCACCTACGAGGCCGAAACCAACGTCGTCATTCACAGCAAGGGGATCGGCGACATCTACGGATTCCTGTACGACGAGGGACGCATCATCGTGCGGGTGGTCGACAACGGCATCGGCATCGAGGACCTGGAAAAAGCGATGAAAGAGGGCTACTCCACCGCCCCCGACTACGTCCGCGAACTGGGATTCGGTGCCGGCATGGGGCTGGCCAACATGAAGCGGTTTTCCGACAAACTGGTGGTCCTCTCGGAAAAGAACGTCGGCACCCAGGTGGAGATGGTCTTCTTCATCCCCAACCAGCCCATGCCGCTGATGTAGCGCAGGAGAGCAACGCTCCCCCCTCGCCTTCAGGAGAGGGGATTTGCGGAGAGAAAAAAAGGCGGCGACCGGAATTGAACCGATGAATAACGGTTTTGCAGACCGCTGCCTTACCGCTTGGCTACGCCGCCAAAAAGCGGGAAACGGGATTTGAACCCGCAACATCGACCTTGGCAAGGTCGCGCTCTACCATTGAGCTATTCCCGCTGGCGCAATAATGAAAAATCATAGCCGAAATCGGGAATCGTGTCAAGGGGCCGCCGGCTGGTCGCGCAGGAAGGTGCCGGCGTCGAGCTCGGCGAAAGCTTGCGCCAACTCCTCCCGGGTGTTCATGACGATGGGCCCGCCCCAGGCGATGGGTTCACCGAGCGGCCGGCCGGAGAACAGGATCAACCTCAAGCCCGAGGACCCCGCCCAGGTCACGAACTGGTCTCCGGAACCAAAGAGCACCGCCCGATGACTCTCCACCAGAGTTTGCGAGTCGCCGGCAAAAAAACCGGCCCCGGCCACCACGTAGACGAACAGGGTGGCTTCGGGCTCCTCTTCCAGGCTCCAACTGGCCCCGGCAGCCAGGGTCACATCCAGGATCCGGGTCGCCACGTAGTCGCCTTGGGTGGCCCCGGAAACAGAGCCGTAGCTCCCCGAGATCACCCCGACGGTGACCGCCCCTTGCTCGACTTTGGGAATCCGGTCGGCGGTCAGATCGCGGTACTGGGGGGCAACCCACTTGTTTTTTTTGGGCAGGTTCAGCCACAGCTGCAACCCCCGCATGCGGGGGGCGGGTTGCGGCATCTCCTGGTGGACGATGCCGCTGCCGGCGGTCATCCACTGGCAACCCCCAGCCAGGATGTGCCCCTGGTTGCCCAGGCTGTCGCCGTGGGCGATGTCTCCCTCGATCAGGTAGGTCACCGTCTCGATCCCCCGGTGGGGGTGCCAGGGAAACCCGGCCACGTAGTCGGCGGGATCGTCGGAATCGAAGGCATCGAGCATCAGAAAGGGGTCGAATTCCTCGACATCTGAACGCCCCAGCACCCGGACCAGTTTGACCCCGGCCCCGTCCACGGTTCGCCCGCCGGTCACGATGCGTCGGATCTTGCGTATTTGGCTCATGGTTTCTCCTGTAATCTCGGGATCATGGTTGTCGTTTATTTGGGCAGGTCGGGGGCTTGAACGGGAGCCTCGCCCACTTCGGCGGTGACGGTTGCCCCGCGGCCGAAGTACTGCGGGTGATACATCCCCTGCACCACCGTCGGCAGCCAGGTGAAACTCCCCGAATACAGGGCCTTGATGAAGTAGACCACCCGCACCCGACCTTGCAAGGCGTAGGCGTAGAACACCAGCCGGTCGGCGGCGTTCTCCCGGCGCATCCAGCAGGAGTCGTCGAACCCCGCCACCCCAGGAAAGAACAACTTCAGCTCGCGGGTGGTGGCCACATCCTGCCGCAACACCTCGAACCCGGAGGCCAGCGGTTCGTCGATCACCCCGTAGGGGACCTCCTTACTTGCGTCGATCAGCAAATCCACCTGGTAGGTCTGCCCGCGCAAAAACGAGGTGGCAGGTTTCCCGTCCTCGCCATAGACGCGGCGTTCCACGGTGATGCCGCGGCTTCGGGCCCCGGGCAGGCGCAGTTTGTAGCTCAACTCGGTGGTCAGGTAGAGGGGGCCGTCGCCTCGGGCATTCACCCGAAAGGGCTCCTGGCGTCCCGCCAGCGGCCGTTCCAGCCGCAGGGTGTCGCGGCTCCCCTGGAAGGTTTTCTCGACCCGTTCGTCGAACACTTCGGCAGTGGCCCGGGTGGCCGGAATGCTCTCGAATGCCCGGGCATACCGGGCCATGGTCAACAGGATCCAGACGTTGGTCTGGGTGGTGTGCCACTGCTCGGGGCCGGTCTCCAGCAACCAGCGGATCACCCGCGGGGCCAGCGGAAAATCGGCGCCGCAGTCCAGCAGGGCACTGGCCACCAGGGCGGTGAGGTAGCGCGAGGAGTGGAAGGGGAGGTCCTGCCGATAGGGGGAGAGGGCGGCGTCGCAGTAGGCGAAATCGGCCTCGATCTGGAAGCGGCCAAAAAATCCGGCAATCAGTTCCTGCTCGATCTCGGCAAAGCCCCCCCGGGCATGCAAGGCCCGCAGCAGGAAGACCTGCGCGACGAGGCTGAGCTTGTCCCTGCGGGCCACGAGCTTTTGCAGCCGCACCGGGTCGACCTGACCAAGCCCTATCCGCACGAACTGATGGAAGCATTCGGCCTCGTCGGAGAGCTCCCGGTTCTGCAGGTAGGCCAGCGCCCGCACCACGACCTGGGCATCGATGGCATGCCCCTGGTCGCGGGCCAGCGCCATCGACCACAGCACGTAGGCGGTCAGGTACTCCGAAGGCCAGGGGGCGCCGCGATAGTAGCCAAAGCCCCCCGAATCGCCCTGGAACTCGGGCAGGACGGCCAGGTACTCGCCGATGGCCTTCTTTACCTGCTCCCGGTCCAGCTTGAGTTCAAGCCGATCGACGATCGCCCCCTCGAGAGCCAGAAAGGGGAAGACTTTGGAGGTGCGTTGCTCCAGGCACTCGTAGGGGTAGAACACCAGCTTCTCCGCGATGGCCACCGCCGGGCGCAGGATCGAAGGCGCCACCGTCAGCCGCACCACCTGTTGCTCGGCTCCCTGCTGGGGTTGGACCATCTTGCTCAGTTCAAGGCCCCAGTCGAAGTCGAGTTGGCTTTCGCCGACCAGATGGTCGGTGACGGGCAGGCGTTTTTCGAGACCGTCGCGATCGGTCTCCCCCACCACATAGCACTTCAGCAAGGCCTCGCCCAGGCTGCCCGCGGTAAAATCGAACAGGGCCACCCTGTTCTGCTTTGCGCCCACGGTGAAGCGATGTTCGCCGGTTCCACGCAGGACGATCCCCTCGGTCCGGATGGCCGCGGTCACCGTCAGATCGCGGGTCAGGCGATTGCTCACCTGGAAACCGGCCCGAAACTGGTCGTCGAGACGGGCGAACTCGGGCAGGTTCTCGCTGACGAACAGGTCTTTGGTCACGGTCAAACGCTGCTCGGTGGAACCGAACGCATCCTCGCCGTAGGCCACCGCCATCAGGCGGTAGGCCGACAGTTGATCGGAGGATTCGAAAGACACTTCGGCCCGCCCCTCGGCATCGGTCTCCAGCTCGCGGAAGCAGAGGACCTCGCGAAAGTTCTGTCGCAACGGGATGGCGGCCAGATCGGGGGCTTCCTGGCCACCTTCGCCCATCATCTGCCGGGACATGGCCATCGGGGCCGGCGCCACCATCTTGTCCTCCATCATCTCGAGCGGGGCCTCCACCCCGCCCCGCATTCCGCCCTGGCTGTCCTCCAACGTCCCGGCAGCATCGTCCAGACGCCTGTCCTGGCCCCCCGGCACCAGCACCAGGTTGCGCTCGGTGAGATCCGAGGCATCGTAGCCATGCAGCCGGATCTCCTGCAGGCCGTGCCCCGGCGCAGCGGCGGACAGGAGGTTCTCCCCTTCCCACTCGACCTCGGAAAAGTAGTAGTAGCCATTCGCTGAAGAACTGGTCTGGCGTGGCTTGCCGATTTTCTTTCCGGTCAGGGTGACCCTGGCCTCGGCGATCGGGGCCCCATCGGGGGTCAGAATGCGACCGAAAACTCCGCGGTTGCCGAGCGGGATGTCGAGTGCCGGATGGCGGAACGACCAGCGGGTACAATCGCGCGATTGGCGGCTGAACACCGGCAGCTGATGGAGGTAGCTTCCGTGCCGCCAGAAAAAATCGAATGGATCGGGGGTGCGGGTGGCGCTCAGGGCCAGGTTGCCCTCGTCGACGGCGTAAAAGAAGAGCCGCGCTTTCTGCCCCTCCCCCCGAACGTTTCGCACCTGGATAGATGCCCGCAACGAAGCGCCGGGTTTGGTTTCAAGGGGAGCCTCGAGGACCACCGACAGCCGCTTCGCCTCGCTGGCCACCTCGATGTCGGCCTGAGCCGAGAGGGTTTCCCCGCCGGCAAACAGCCCGGTCACCGCCAGGCGCACCCCGGGGGCCAGATCTTCGGTCACCGGGAAGGCGAAGGGGGTGGTCGCCGCCAGTTCGATCACAAAAACCCGGTGGACTCGGTGCGATTCGAGGGTCACCATCGCCTGGCCGGGGCGGCTGGAACGAAAGTAGCAGGTGGCTTGCTCGCCCGGGCGATAGCTCTTTTTCTCGAACGACACCGAGAATTCGTCACGGTCGGTAGCGGCATCGGAGCTCCAGGCCCAGCAGGAGGCCGAAGTGGTGGTGACCTCTCCCGAAGCATCTCGGGAAGCGGCCTGGACCACATAGTCGCCGGGTCCGGGCAGGGGGAGGGTGAACTCGCCCCGTTCGCGGACGCTAACGACCCGCTCCACACCGAGGGGGAGCACCTGCCGGCGGGAGCGCTCATAACTCACCCGGAACAAGGACAGCGTCACCTGGCCGGCGGCGGGCCGGCCGGTCTCGTCGAGCAGCAAGAGCTTGCCCTGCAGCGGTTCCCGGCTGGGCTGGTAGCGGGCCATCTTGATCCCGCACACCCGCTCGCCGGGGAGGAACAGGGCTTCCCTGCTGGCCGAAACCTCTTTGCCCTCGGCCGTTTCCGCGGTGGTGGTCAGACGGAGCAGGCAGGCCCGGTTGGTTTTGGCAAAAACGCTGAGGGGCTGGCGAACGACCAGGCGGCCCTCACCGTCCAGATTCTCTTTCCGCTTCACCGGGCCGTCGAGCTGCCCCAGGTGGGGATCGAGTCCCCACTCGAACTCGGCCGCCTCGGGCAGGGAGGTGATCTTTTCCAAAGGAGGTTCCCCCTCCAGCAGTTCCAACCCCCAGTCGAGCGCTTCGCCAGCCAGCGGAGAGCCGGCCAGAAACTGGGCCGAAACGGTGGCGGCGAAGGGATCGCGGCGGGAAAGTCGCTCCGCCATCCCCGAGATCGCCACCTCGAAGGTGCTGGCCTGGTAGTAATCGATGGTCACCTGGTGGCTGGCCTGGTCGGGACCGAACTGGAATTCGAAGCGGTACCTTCCCTTGGCGTTATCGGGCAGAGACTGGTAGTCCCAACGAAACCCGCCGAGGTCGTCGAGGGCCACCTCGGCCCGGCCCTGCTCGCGATGGTCGGGTCCGCGCACGATCACGGTGGCCCGCTTTTCCTTGGGCACCCTCAACACCCCTTGCCGATATTCGCGCACGATTCCGGCCAGGTGGACCGTGTCTCCCGGCTTGTAAAAACCCCGCTCGGAGAAGAGATGGATGCGCCGCAGGGTCCGTTCCTGGGGCAGCTGGATGTTCAGGCGGTCGAACGCCTGGCCAAGCCCCCCCCCTTCGGCCACCACCACATCGTAGCCTTGAAGGGGGGTGGTGGTGGCCAAGAGTCCATCCTCGCCGGTTTTGCCCAGCACGATTTCCCGGCCCTGGCGGCGGATGCCAAAGGGGATTCCGGGCAAAGGTTTTCCGGTGCGGTTGTCGTAGGCCAGCAGCCACTGGTGGGTGGGGGTCCCGCGCAGCAGGAAGTCGAGGTGGCGCCGGTGGACCACCTCGAGGGTGTCGATTTGGCCAGCCGGATAGTCGATCAGCCGCCAGCGGTTGCCCACGTTGAACGGCCGGGCCCGTTCCAGGCGAACGGCGAAAAAGCCGGTCTCCCCCCCCACCTCTTTGGCCAGGTCGAACTTGCGGCTGCCGGGGCCGTCGCTGGAGGGAGCCCAGGTCTTCACCACCTCCCGTTCCAGCCAGTGCCGGGCGAAAGGGAGCTCCCGGGAAGTGAGGATCCCTCGCCCCGGGGCGGCGGTCTGGTCCAAGAAATCGTTTCGCAACTTGTACAGATGGAGCGAAAGGTGGGACATGCTCTTCCAGTCCACCTTGAGGTTGTTCCCGACAAACTCGCTGGTCACCCGCGGCCAGGGGCTGGAACCGATCAAATAGACCTGGTCGAAGGGGGGGGTCAGCGCTTCGCCCCACCCGTTGGTCACCGGTTCGCCGACCTTCACGCGGATCGAGTCGCCGGCCGTCAGCCGCTGCCCCTCCTCCAGACGCACCCAGAGCCACTCGTTCCCCTCGGATAGCGCATCGACGTGGCAGGGGAGCACCGACTCCTGCCCGGCGCGGATCACCGAGAGGCCGATCGCCGACAACCCGATTTTGCCCAGCGGATTGCTGAAGCGCACCTGGAAGCGCGTGGTGTCGGCGGTGAAATCGAAAAATCGCGGCTCCACCCTGAAGCGGGGCACGGTGACGAATTTGAAGACGAAATCCTGATCGCGCCCCAGCTCCCCTTCGGCGCCGGCAAACCCCCGGTTCACCTCGACCCGGTACCGCGCTTCCCGGGCCAGGGGGGAGGACCAGGCGATGCGCACCGTGGTGGGGTTGATCTGGGCGAGGGTGAAGGCCGCCGATCGGTTGTCGGGCTCGCTGCGCACCTCCA
Source organism: uncultured Clostridia bacterium (assembly GCA_964614865.1). GTDB lineage: Bacteria > Acidobacteriota > Aminicenantia > UBA2199 > UBA2199 > CAZTNO01. Next base: position 2,555 of record CAZTNO010000044.1, on the reverse strand, counting down.
GGAAAGACCGGAGCCCCGCCAGCGTCACCGGCTGGTCGAAGACCACGATCAGGGGATCTGCCACCCAGAGGGGTTCGTACAGGACCTTCCCCTCGCGAATCTCCTGCCACTGCCCGTTCTCTTCGAACCTGCCCACCGACACCGGACGGGGCGGCGGGGTGGAAAACGACCAGCGCTTGCCCCGGGTCTTGCTCTTGCCGTCCAGGGCGGCCACCCCGGCGGGGATTTCCACCGAGTAGCGGGTCGAATAGGCCCAACGGTTTTCGGGCCGGAAGGCCAGGGTGCGGGTGCCGCGCCAGGTGAACTCTCCGGCGATCGCGGGAGCGATGCGCAGCAGCGTTTGGGGGTCACGTTGCCCCCCCAGCGGCACCATGTCTTCTGAGAAGAGGAGCACCAACTCGCGGTTATCGACCTCGGTCAGTTTGCCGGAGAGGTTCCCTTGCACCTTCAATTCGGGTTCAAGAATCACCGCTGCCCCCCCCGCAATCACGGTCGCCAAAAGGCCGAAACCGGCCAGCCACTGGATCGCCTTCATGGTACCTCCTGAGATGCCCGCGGGACAGGACCGATTGGACGGCGGTTTGCCCCCCGTTTTTCCCGGAACATTGAATGAGCCGCCCGTCGCTCACTTGCGGATGTACTCGTAGTAGCGGGCCGCATGAGCGCCGATGGTCTGGTTTACATTCACCGCCTGCGACGACGTGTCGGTGGCCCGGCAACCGTGACCGGCGGCCACGATGATCAGGATCCGGTCGCCCGGTTTGCCGGTGGGGAGGATCACCCGGACACTCTGGGTCGCCGTGGTACCCCCTCCCCGCTTCAGGAACGCCGCTTTCTGGAGCGAGGCGGAAACCTGAATGGCGGCGCCCCCCTTTTGCGGAGAAAAGACCAATGGCTTCCCCTCGAACAGCGGGCCCGAATCGCGATCCGCTCCGGCCCAGTCCAGGCTTCCCGGAATGCGCACCTCGCCGTTGATGCCGCGACTCCCCCCATAGTTCCCCAGGAACAGGGCGGTGTAGCCGCGATAGCTGTCGCTCCCCCCCTGGCTGCCAGAATCGGTCACCGACAGCGACAGCTCCAGGGCATTGCCGACCTTGATTTCTCGCGGAGGGGCGCTCCAGCGATGCCCGTACTTCACGCTGCGGAGTTGCTCGTTGCTGAGGTGGCGGTTGCCGGTCGACGCCCAGGTTTCGTCGACAGTCACCTCGCTCTGAATCTTGCAAAGGTCCCGGTTCGACCACTTCCCGCTCCAACGGTCGACAAGTTGCCAGACTCCCTCGGGCTCCCGGGAATCCACCCAGAACCCGCCCAAAAAGAGCTTGAGAAGAAACCGGTTTTCCCCGGCGGGTTTGAGCTTGATCTTGGAGGAGAGGAGGCAGGTGATCTCCCCCTCTTCGATGGTCAACTCGTAGTCGCCCATCACTTCGGAGTGGGGGACCCCGTTCACCACGAGTTGCGACCAGGTTTTGGGCCCCTTGTTGAAGAGAAGGGTCTTCTGCTGGGCGCCATAGGGGGTATGGACCACCTGCCCGGTCAATTCGCGTTTTTTTAAATCGAACCCCGAAACCAGCACGGCCACCCGCGGGAGAAACCAGTCGATCAACAGGGCGTTGCCGTGAATCGCCAGCGGGACGAGCCGTCGCGCCTGACTGAGGACGACATCGAGATAGGAGTCGACGGCCCGGCTCCAGTTCAGGTAGCCGCTGAGGCGCTGCTTGATGGTGTTTCGGGTATTCCACCAGGAGTTGTTCACCCAATCCATGTGGGCCAGGACCTCGCCGCGACGTTCGTAGTATCCCAGCGGATCGAGAGCGGCCCCGTCGAGGAGGGGCGACGGATAGGCAGGCATGCCATTGGCAGGCGCCACCCGGTTCCCGGTGTTGCCATCGATCCCGGCAATCGTGTCGGCGGAAAAGAAGCTGCCGTTGGTGGTGGCGGCAACCTTGCGCAACAGTTCGGCGGGGTCTTTCTTTGCCTTGGCCTCCTCGAGCAGGGAAAAGCTGGCTTCCCCTGCCGCCAGCGGGGTGAGCACGTCGCCACGTCCAGGGCTGTTGACCGTCACTAGGTACTCGTAAGGGTCGAGCTTGAGCCCGCTGATGTGGACGTTGAAAGGGTGGGCATCGTTGCGCACGTGGGCCGGCTGGGCCATATCGGCCAGCAGGTGCATGGTCTCGCCCAGCGAACGCCAGGCGGCGGCAAACAGCTCTTCCTTGCGTTCGGTCTTGTCCCTGAAAGCCTTTTCCAGGTACTCCACCCCTTTCTGCCAACTGTAGGGGTTTTCAGCATATCCGTTTCGGGCCGGCCCCGTGATGGCCCACTCGACGGCGTCCATTTCGGGATCGGTGATGGCGAACCCGGCGACGAACTCGATCAGCCAGGCCACGTGGTCGGTCAGGTAGGTCTTGCCCCCGGAGACCGCCAGCGGATCGTAAAAGTGACGCAGCGAGCTGTAGAACTCGGGCTCGTCGGCAGCAAACCCCCCCTCTTCCAGCCATTCGGGAAACTTGAGCGATTGCGGCCCGTTCTCGTTCGTGCTGACCACGATACCTTGCTCG
>CAZTNO010000043.1:0-14179 GCA_964614865.1 uncultured Clostridia bacterium | reverse complement strand
GTAATAACTAAAGAAGTACCAGTTGTTGCTCATGAACTGATAATTATAGGACATTCTGCCCGGAAGTCAACATATAACATTTAAATTTAACGTTAAACACAAAAATCCGCACCGCCAGGCCGGCAGAGAACCATGGAAATGGCCAGGCGATTACAAATAACCTCACATTCGTCACCCCGAATTGACTTTTCATGGAAAAAAGGTAAAAATCGGGCCAAATTCTTCCCGACACCCTGGAGGAACGCCGAAATGAAAGTTGCCCCTGAACGGGCTTTGTTCGTCGACCGCATGCGCGGCCTGGCCTTGCTGGTCATGATCGAGGTCCACGTCACCAACACCCTGATGCTGCCCGCCCTGCGCGAGGCCTCCTGGTTCCCCTTGCTGAACTTCATCAACGGCCTGGTCGCCCCTTCGTTTCTGTTCATTTCGGGGTTTGCCTTCGGCCTGGCCGCCGAAAAGAAGCTCGACGAATTTCGCCGCCTGGGTTCCGCCTTCCGCTTGCAGCTTGGCCGCATCGGCCTGATCGCCCTGCTGGGCTACCTGCTCCACCTCCCCTACTTTTCCTTGTCCTTGACCCTCAAGAACTGGCAGTGGATCCGCTGGGACTACTTTTTCAGTTTCGACATCCTGCAGTGCATTGCCACCGGCCTGCTGATCCTGTTCGCCGCCCGCCTGGTGATTCGGGGCGAGCGGGGCTTTCGGGTCTTCCTGTGGGGGGGGGCGCTGATCACCCTGCTGGCATCGCCGTTCGTCTGGGCGCAGCCCTGGCGCCAACTCCTTTCCCCCCCCTTTGCGGGGGCCCTGTCCTCCGAACGCCCCACCCTCTTCCCCGTTTTCCCCTGGCTGGCCTTCCTGTTCATCGGCGGCATCGCCTCCTACCTGTATCGGGACGCTAAAAAGGGGGGAGCGCAGCAAGAACAACGGTTCTTTTTCCGCACCGGCGCCCTCGCCCTGCTGCTGATCGTTTTCGGGCGCATCCTGCTCAGCCCGGCGCTGAATTTCCAGCAGTACCTGGCCCCGATCCGGCCCAACTGGGTGTTCTTCCTGTATCGCCTGGGCTGGGTGCTGGCGATCCTGACGCTATGCCGCTGGCTCGACGGGACCGCTCGTGGAAAAATGAACTGGGTGGTGGCGGCGGGGCGGGAATCCCTGCTGGTCTACGTGGCCCACCTGATGGTCCTGTATCGGCACGTGCCGGGCCTACCAAACATGGTCGAATATATCGGAAAGACCTTGAGTTTCTCCGAGGCGCTGCTCTTCTCGTTGGCGCTGGCCGCCCTGATGGTGGGAATGGCGATCCTCTGGGGCAAGGTGAAGGGGGCAGACCGGAAACGGGCCCGCAAGATCACCGCGCTGGCCTTTGCCGCCTTTCTCGTGTTGTTCGTCTTCTCCCGCTCCTGAACGCCGGCGGGAAGGCTACCAGTCGCGGTAGAGAGTGCCGTCGAGGGCACGCCGCGAGACGGGGCAGTACACGTCCCAGACGTTCTGCCCCCCCCACGAGGTGGCATCGGCCTTGTCCTGGTAGGAGCGGAGCCCCCAGTCGGAATCGGGATCCATGGGGTTCACCGGAATGCGACGCAAAAACTTGCGCACTCGCTGCTTGTTTTCCTTGTCGCGGTAGGTGATCCCGTCGACCAGGTTTTCGAGTTTTTCCGGGAAGCCGTAGGTGTCTTCATCGAATTTGATCTTGTTTTCGATCACGAAGGTCTGGTAGTCGTCGATCGCCGTGCGCATGCCGCGCAGCGCCCTGCGCAACTCGATTTCCCGCTCCCGCTGGACCGAATGGCGCACCAGCGGCATGGCCGCCACGGAAAGGATCGAAATGATCACCACGACGGTGATCAACTCCACCAGGGAGAAGCCGGAGCCCCTCCCCGGTGGAGCCGGGCGAAACTCAGTCGCGCCGTTCCGGTGAAGGGTTGGGGCGCGGGTCATGCTCGTCGGGCGAGGTCGGTGCCTCGAGGACCCGGCGGCTGAGCTTCATTTTGTTGTCGCGGTCCACCGCCAGCAGTTTGACCTCGATTTCCTGACCCAGGGTGAATTCCTGGCGGACGTCGCGAATGCGCCGGCGGGAGATCTCGGAGACGTGCAACAGCCCGGTGACTCCCGGCATGATCTCGACGAAGAGGCCGTAGTCCTCGATGCGATTGATCTTGCCCTTGTAGATCGTGCCGATTTCGGCAGAACCGGTCAGCCCCTCGATCCGTTCCCGGACCTTGTCGCCGATTTCCTTGTTCAGGGCGGCGATGCTGACCTTGCCGTCGTTCTCGACGTTGATCTTGGCGCCGAAGGTGGCGGTGAGTTCCTTGATGGTCTTGCCGCCGGGGCCGATCAAATCCTTGATCTTCTCGGGGTTGATCATCATGGTGGTGATCACCGGAGCGTAGTCGGAGAGCTTCTCGGAAGGCTTGGCGATCGCCTCGCGCATCTTGTTCAGGATGAAGAGGCGGGCCTGACGGGCCTTCTCGAAGGTGCCGTGCACGATGGCATCGGACAGGCCCCCGATCTTGATGTCGAGCTGAACCGCGGTGATGCCCTTTTCGGTACCGGCCACCTTGAAATCCATGTCGCCGAAGTGGTCTTCGAAGCCGGCCAGGTCGGTCAGGATCTGGAATTCGTCGCCTTCCTTGACCAGCCCCATGGCGATCCCGGCCACCGGGGCCTTGATCGGCACGCCGGCATTCATCAAGGCCAGGGTCCCGCCGCACACCGTGGCCATCGACGAGGAGCCGTTGGACTCCAGGATGTCGGAAACGACGCGGACGGTATAGGGGAAGTCGGAGGCGCTGGGGAGCACCTGCGACAGGGCCTTCTCGGCCAGGTTGCCGTGACCGATCTCGCGCCGGCCGGCACCGCGCAGGAAACTGACTTCGCCCACCGAGAAGGGGGGGAAGTTGTAGTGGAGCATGAACCGCTTCTGGGTCTCGTCCCCGCCGTTGAGCAGGTCGAGGCGCTGCGCGTCGTCCTCGGAGCCGAGGGTGACGGTGGACAGCGACTGGGTCTCGCCGCGGGTGAACACGGCCGAGCCGTGGGTACGGGGCAACACGCCCAGTTCGATCGAGATCTTGCGGATTTCGTCGAAATCGCGGCCATCGTTGCGCCGCTTCTCGGCGATCAAGGTGGCCCGGAAGATCTCCGACTCGGCGTGATGGAAGGCATTCTTGATGCGCATCAGCACCTTTTCGTCGTCGATCCCCTCTTTGACCTCGGCCTGGATCTGCTTGAGCAGGGCATCCTTGGCATCGCGATCGGGGGTGAAGATGGCGTCCTTGATGCGGGCGCCCATCCGGGCCTTGATGGCCTCGACCTGCTCCCGCAACAGCGGGTCGGGGGTGATGACCAGTTTGTCGGGGTTGATGAAGGCCTTGAGGGCGACGCAGATGCGGGCGATCTCGGCTTTGGCGCGGGCCAGCCCCTCGATCACGGTGGCCTCGGGGAACTCTTTTCCGCCGGCCTCGATCATCACGATCTCGGTTTCGGTGCCGACGGCGAGCAGGATCATGTCGTATTCCTTCACCGAATCGAGCCCCGGGTTGACCACGTACTGCCCGTCTTTCCAGCCGATCTTGACGGCGGCGATGGGGGTGTGGAAGGGGATGGTGGAGGAGAGGAGGGCCACCGAGGCGCCGATGATGCCCACCGAGTCGTAGTCGATGCTGAAATCGGCCGACAGCAGCATGGCGATCACCTGGGTTTCATTGCTGAAACCCTCGGCGAACAGGGGCCGGATGGGGCGATCGATCAGTCGCGACAGCAGCACTTCCTTTTCCGAAGGCTTGCCCTCGCGCTTGAAAAAGCCTCCCGGAATCTTTCCGGCGGCATAGGTGTTTTCGCGGAAGTCGACCATCAGGGGGAGGAAATCCTGCCCCTCCTTACCCTCTTCCCGCATGTTGGCCGTGACCAGCAGACGATTGTCCTTGTAGCTGAGCAGGGCGGAGCCGTTGGACTGCTTGGCCCAACGGTGAGTCTCGATGCGGAGCGGAAATCCGCCCAGCTCGATTTCAACGGTCTTTTGCATAAATTTCTCCCAACCGCATTATTTGCGGAGTTCCAGTTCTTGAATGAGTTTGCTGTACTGCGGATAGTCGTTCCGCTTCAGGTAGTTCAGCAACTTTTTGCGACGCGAGACCATCATCAGCAAGCCGCGCCGGGAATGGTGATCCTTGGGGTGGCCTTTGAAGTGGTCGGTCAGGTCCTTTATCCGGGCAGTCAGAATCGCCACCTGGACTTCCGATGAGCCGGTATCCCGGGTGTTCTTCTGGTGCTTGCTGATCAGGTTCTGCTTGGTTTCCTTGGTGACGCTCACAGTGTCCTCCTCTGCGCTGATTGTGGGCAAACCGATTCGACATTATAACAGAAACGCCCCCGCTTGTAAAACGGCGACTGGCGTTCGCTTGCATGATAAGGGGCCATTGTACCGTAAAAAAAAATGCAAAGCAAACCTTCCCTTTCCCCCCGGGCTATGGTAAAATAATCTCTGGGGGCTTTTTGGGGGCCGGGTTTTGGGACCAGCAAATCCCCAAACCCCTCCCGTTATACTGGGGCGGGCGCCCGCCTGGGCGCAGGCCCCCATTTTTCCCTCCGCTGCGGTTGACTTCGCGGGGGAAACCCCTATAATGAGGTCAACCCTAACCGTGCGGGAGAGAAACACCATGCTCCGCAAGTTGATCAAGCCCGATTTCCGGGATCTCCGGGCGGCCGGCCGGAAAGACGCGAAACGAAAGCCCCCCCCGCCCTACAAGACCCACGCCGAGAACTACTACTACATCAAGCAGATGAACAACCACACCCCGCTGGTGGTGGAGCTCGTCACCGGCGAGACCTACTCGTGCAGGCTGGAGTGGTACGACGAGCGCTGCATCAAGATCAAGCAGGCCGACGGGCTGACCCGGCTGGTCTTCAAGAGCCATATCAAGTGCATTTACAAGGACCCCGCCGCCCCCCAGCGAGCCGAGGGTGACGACTCCGAATAGTTCGCCGCTGATCGCGGTCACTCCGGGCGACCCCGCCGGGATCGGCCCCGAGGTCGCCATCAAGGCGTTGCAATCGGCTTCGTTGCGCCATCCGGTGGTGCTGCTGGGAAAGGGCGAACGCAGCCCGATCGACGGGCTGCCCACCGTGCGCAGCGCCGCGGAGGCGCTCGCCTTCCCCCGCTCCTACCACCCCATCGGCGACCCCGCCCCCGACCTCTCTTTCGCCTGCGTGCGCACTGCGGTCTCCTGGGCAGTCGCAGGCGATGTCGGGGCGGTGGTCACCGCCCCCATCTCCAAAGAGACCTGGCGCCGGGCCGGCCTGCCCGACAACGGCCACACCGGCTACCTGGCCCGGGCCAGTGGCTCGGCGCAGACGGCCATGATGTTCTGGTCGGAGGGGCTCAAGGTCCTGCTGTTCACCATCCACGTGCCGCTGCGTGAGGTCGCCCCGGCCCTCTCCAGCCCCGAGATCATCTCTTTCCTGCGCTTCGCCGACCGCGAGTTGCGCCGGCTGTTCCACCGCCCCTTCCGGTTTCTGGTGGCGGGGCTCAACCCCCACGCCGGCGAGGGCGGCTACTTGGGCAACGAAGAGGAGGAGATCATCGCCCCCGCCCTGGAGGCGGTCGCAGATCAGATCGAGGTGAGCGGGCCGCTCCCCCCCGATGCGGTGTTCCTGCAGGCCCAGCGTGAAGGCCCCGGCACGGTGGTGCTGTGCTGGTACCACGACCAGGGGCTGATCCCGTTCAAGCTGCTGCACCGGGACCAGGGGGTGAACCTGACCCTGGGCTTGCCGTTCGTCCGCACCTCGCCCGACCACGGCACCGCCTGCGACATCGCCGGCAAGGGTATTGCCGACCCCCGCTCGATGATCGCCGCCCTCACCCTGGCCGACTCCCTCCTCAGCTGAAGCGGGGCACAATCCTGGCCGGAGCCGCCGGCAAGGGGCCCGACTCGCGCTGGCCAGAACCCACCTCCCCGCCGGATGGCAAAAAACCTTTCTTTGCCTCGGGAAAATCCCGATTGCAGAAAAAAAAATTCCCAGGTAAATGATGGGAAGGTCTCCGGACCAGGATTCGCACCGGGGGCCGGAACGGGCACGGCAAGAGACTTGCGAACCGGATTCCCGTTCCCCAGGAGGCTTCGATGAGACTCAGGACCGTCATATGCTCCCTGTCTTCCCTGATACTGCTGGCGGCAGCCGCGCTGCCGCTACCTGCCACCGTGGTCACGCGCCACCAGTTCGGCTTCAGCGATGGTTTCGGCGGGTCCTCGACGCCGCTGTTCTATCACACCCACAACACCTACTGGTACGGCACGACCGAGTACGGCGGCACGGGCTGCGTGGGGACCCTGTTCCGGGTCAAGGACGACGGCACCGGCTACCAGATCCTGCACCACTTCACCGGCGGCACCACCGATGGGCAAAACCCTCTCGGCAAACTCTACCTGCATGGCGACGATTACTTCTACGGGGCGACCGAGCTAGGCGGGGCAGACAACGCCGGGACCATCTTCAAGATCAAGGCCGACGGCTCCGACTACCAGCTGGTCCACGTTTTCAACCGCGATGACGACCTCGGCTACAATCCGACGGGCGGCCTGGTTTTGAACGCCGGCAGGCTCTGGGGAATGACAAGTAACGGAGGATCCTCTAACAGAGGCACCGTCTACAAGCTCAACCCCGACGGCACCGGCTATGCGATCGTCCACCACTTCGCCGGTGGGGCCACCGATGGAGCTTGGCCGGGCAACGACCTGATCGCCGAGGGCTCGTACCTCTTCGGCTTGACCCGAATGGGAGGATCGTCCTCGGCAGGGACGGTTTTCCGCCTCTCCACCGCCGGCACCTTCACCCTGCTGCACAGCTTCGCCGCCGGCACCGACAACGGAACCTGGCCGGGGGGATCCCTGGCCCTCGACAACAGCTGGCTCTACGGCATCACCGCGGGTGGCGGCACGAACGACGGCGGCACCCTCTTCAAGATCGGCACCGGGGGTTCCGGCTTCTCCCTGCTGCACAGCTTCACGAACGGCCTTCGGCTGATCGGAACCCCGCTCTACGCCGGCGGCTCGCTCTACGGGGTTACCTGGAACGGCGGCCTCGGCCTCGGCGGCACGATCTACAAGGTCAGCGACGACGGCGCCACCTTCGAAACGATCAAGGAGTTCACCAAGGACCATGCCCTGGGGAGCGAGCCCCCCGCCCCCCTGAGCACGGTCGGCACGGGCTATCTCTTCGGCTTGTTCTACTCAGGAGGGAGCGGCAACTCGGGCGGGGTCTTCAAGATCGACCGCCGCGGCGAGAACCAGGCCATGCTGCATCACTTCGCCAACGCCGACGGTTTCAGCCCGACCGGGGGCCTTTGCGCGGACACCCTGGCTGGCAACACGACTCTCTACGGGGCAACCTATTCCGGCGGGAAGTACTCCAACGGTACGGTTTTTGGCATCCGGCCCGACGGCACCGGCTTTTCCACCCTCCACCACTTCGCCGGCGGCATAACCGACGGCAGCAATCCGGGTTCCGGACCGATCCAGTACCAGCATACGCTCTACGGCACGACCCAGAAGGGCGGCGCCAGCGACCTGGGCACGATCTACCGGCTCACCCCCTCGGGCACCTTCACCCGGCTGCACAGCTTCACCGGCGGCCCCACCGACGGCAAGGAGCCTGTGGATGTGCTGTGTGCGCTGGACGGCACCCTCTACGGGGTGACCGGTGAGGGCGGTCTCAACGACCTGGGTACGGTCTTCAAGATCCTGCCCGATGGCAACGGCTACTCGATCCTGCATCACTTCGCCGGCGGAGCCGCCGACGGGGAAAATCCCAGCGCCTCCCTGCTGGCCCTCGACGGGGCCCTCTACGGCGTGACCCAAAGCGGCGGCAGCAGCGACCTGGGCACGATCTTCAAGATCCTGCCCGACGGCACCTTCTCCCTGGTTCACAGTTTTTCCGGCTTCCCCGCCGGCAGGAGCCCCAATACCCCCCTGATCGCGGAGAGCGGCGTCCTCTACGGCGGGTGCGCAAGCGAAGGGGCGACCGAAGACCAGGCCGCCCTCTACCGGATCGACGCCACCGGGGCGAACTTTACCCTGATCTACAGCTTTCCCGGGCAGTATTTCAATTCCGACTACATGAGAGGTTCCTTGCGCATGGTCGACGGCGTGCTCTTCGGCGCGACCGTTTGTAGCGGGGCTCACGACATGGGCAGCCTCTTCCGGATCAACCCCGACGGGAGCGGATTCGCCACCACCCACAGCTTCGGGCCCACTTTTTCTGACGCACAATATCCTTGGGCGTCACTGCTCTACACCACGGGGGCCCTTTACGGCGTAGCCTCGGCAGGGGGGAACGCCACGTTTTCTTCCGGTGGCTCGATCTTCTCCCAGGCGCTGGTTACGGTCACCTTCGCCGCCGGCAGCGGCGGCAGCGTAAACCCGTCGACCAGCCAGCTGCTGGTGACTGGAGACAGCACCGCCGCGGTCACCGCCACCCCGGCAGCGGGTTGGCAGTTCGTCAACTGGACCGGCACCGGGGGTTTTGTCACCACCACCGCCAACCCGTTGGTCATCGCCAGTGTGAACGCGAGCATGACCGTCACAGCCAACTTCGCCCTGAACCCGACGATCACCGTCACCGCCCCCAACGGCGGCGAAACGTGGACGGCGGGAAGCAGCCAAAGCATCACCTGGTCCTCGACGGGATCGATCGCCAACGTCAAGATAGATTATTCGACCAACGGCGGCGGCACCTGGACCCCGGTGATCGCCTCAACCACCAACGACGGCAGCCACCCCTGGACCATCCCGAGCGCCCCTTCGACCAACTGCCGGGTGGCGATCAGCGACGCGGCCAATGCCGCCACCATCGACACCAGCAACGCTTCGTTCACCATCGCGGCCGTCACCACCCACACCGTCACCTTCGTGGAAGGGAGCGGAGGGACCATCAGCGGCACCAAGGTGCAAACGGTGAACCATGGCGCCAGCACTTCGCCCGTGACCGCCGTGCCGAACTCCGGCCAGATCTTCGTCAATTGGACCGGCAGCGGCTTTACCACCTCCAGCGCCAACCCGCTGGCCGTGAGCAACGTCACCACCGATCTGACCATTACCGCCAACTTCACGGTGGCAGTCCCGCCGACGATCGGGCTGAACCACGGGAGGCTCAACTTCGCCAAAGTGGGTGCTGCCATTACCTCGGCGCAGACCTTGCGCCTGCGCAACACCGGGGGGGGAACCTTGAGTTGGACGGCGACGCCAAGCGCCGGCTGGATCGTCCTCGACCGGACCAGCGGAAGCGGGAACGCCCGGATCCTGGTGTCGGTGAACGCCACGGGACTTGGCAACGGCACCTACGATGGCACGATCTCGATTGGTGACCCTGCGGCGACCAACACGCCGCAAACCGTGCAAATCCAGTTGGTGGTCAAGAACGCCGGGGCCAACCCTTTCGGCACCTTCGAGACCCCCGCCGCGGGAGCCACTGGAGTTACCGGCAACATCGCGGTCACCGGCTGGGTGCTCGACGACGTCGAGGTCGTCTCGGTGAAGATCTACCGCAGCCCGCTGGCGGGCGAGGGCAAAGATCTCGTGTTCATCGGCGACGCGAATCTGGTCGAGGGGGCCAGGCCCGACGTCGAGGCCCTCTATGCCACCTACCCCTGGAGCTACCGCTCGGGCTGGGGCTACATGATGCTGACCAACTTCTTGCCAAACGGAGGGAACGGCGCCTTCACCATTCACATTGTGGCCACCGACCGTGAGGGGCACAGCGTGACCCTGGGTAGCAAGACCATCACCTGCGACAACGCCCACGCCACATTGCCCTTTGGCACCCTCGACACCCCCGAGCAGGGGGGGATGACCTCGGGCAATTCGTACGTGAACTTCGGCTGGGCGCTGACCCCGCAACCGGGGGAGGTGCCGAAAAACGGCTCGACCATCACCGTCTGGGTCGACGGTGCCCCGGTGGGCCACCCGACCTACGACCAGTACCGCTCCGACATCGCCACCCTGTTCCCGGGCTACGCCAACAGCGACGGGGCGGTAGGGTTCTTCTACCTGAACCCATCCACCTTGGCCGAAGGGGCCCATTCGATCGCCTGGAGCGTCGAGGACAGCCTGGGCAGGCTCGACGGGATCGGTAGTCGATATTTCTCAGTTGAGCACGCATCAGGGGGCGTGGGGGGGGAAGGAATTGGGGCAGGTTTTGTAGGGGCGACGCGTGCGTCGCCCTCTGCCGAGATCTGCCAATCCAACCAAGACAAAATTGCTGTCGACACCCCCATCCCCTTACGCGTTCGCCGAGGTTTTACCGGCATCGAGGAGACGATCTTTCCCGACCGCGATGGTCTCGTCGTGATCACCGCCAAGGCGGGCGAACCGCTGGCAATTTTTCTCGATCCCGATCTGGAGCGGGGCGAATATGATTCGCCCCTACAGATCCAGGGTCGGTTTGCCGGAATCGAACGGGTGGGGACCGATGTCCGCCCGTTGCCGATCGGCGCCCGTCTCGACCCCGACACCGGGGTGTTCACCTGGCTGCCGGGTCCCGGCTTCCGGGGCACCTTCACCCTAGAGTTTATCAGCGAAAAAGACGCCCAAACCGCCCGGCGCCAACGGGTATTGATACGCGTAGGCGAGCCGGAGAATAATGCCTGATGGCCCTTTGCCGGAGCTGGTGCGATTACAATTGTTGCCTAAAACACTTGGAGGCTTGAGATGATAAATAAAAGAAGCTCCATCGTATGTTCCCTTGCGCTTTTTTGGGGCATTGCCGTTTCGGGATTCCCCTGGCGGCGGACGCGATCATCTCCGGCACGATCACCACGGCGGGCAATCCCCTCGCAGGCGTAGTCATGTCGGGCCTGCCCGGCAATCCCGTCACCGATGCCGCGGGACACTATGAGGCAACGGTCACCTCGGCCTGGAGCGGGACCGTCACCCCAACCCTGGCCGGAACCGTCTTCGTTCCGGGAAGCCGCAACTACGCAGGAGTCACCGCCGACCTCACTGGCCAGAATTACTCGCAAACAGACGCCTGCGAATACTTTAGCCAGCATCTTTTTTCGCTTCCATCCTCATTGAAAAAATCCATCAATGCCGTTGCGCCGATCGATTTCAATCATGACGGGTTCTTGGATCTCATCGTTTTTCAAATGGATGTTCCTGAATCCGGCCCTTTCAATCCGGCCCCGTTCCTGGCGTATACAAACGACAGAACTGGCCGTTTTTTCGAGTCCACTGCTCAAGTTCTGGGAGACATCCGGGCGAAATGCCCAGCTTCCTATGCTGTTTTTGACTTCAACGACGATGGCATGGACGACCTGTTCGTCACCGACATGGGCACAGATCGGGAACCTTGGGATGGATCGAGGCTGTTTCTTCTGATTCAAAAAGCAAACGGTACGCTGGTGGACGAAACTGCTTCCAGACTGCCCCCTTTTCCATATCCGGAGTACCATCCTTTCCTTTCGAGTGCCGGTGATATCGACGGCGACGGCGACATCGACATAGTTTACAACGCGACAGGAGGCGCGGGACACCAACTCTTGATTAACGACGGGCATGGCTATTTTAGCAATGAAACAGCACAGCGGTTCCCGACACCGAAGGCCAATTGGATGGCGAACAACAGCGTGATGCTTGACATGGATAGCGATGGGGATCTGGATATTTTTTTCGGTGAGGAGGGTTTTTTTTACCCACAAGACTTCATTCTTTTGAATGATGGATCCGGGAATTTTTCTTATGCGCCGGACAATACTCTTCCACCACGGAAAATCGGAAACAACCTGGGGACTGCTAATGCTCATGTCGGGGACTTGAATGGAGACGGCTGGAGCGATCTTGTTCTGTCTGGAACGACCGGAACCGGACAAGGAATGCAACTCCTGCTGAACAACGCAAATGGAACATTTCGCGACGCATCCAGCCTGGTCGCCGGTCCAGACCTTGAAACCTGGCTGGGTTGGGGCAACAAAAAGATCGCCGACGTCAATGGCAACGGCTGGCCCGATCTGCTTACGGCTCCGGTGGTATGGCCAGGGTCCTACGCCCCCCATCTCTATCTCAATCACGCCGCGTCAACTTTCGAGGACGTCACCTCCGTCGCTTGGGGATTTCATGAAAACTGGGGCGAGCCGATGACTCAAGAATTTGTCGATATCGACCATGATGGCGACATGGATATCCTCGGCGTTCATCCTCCGCACCAATTCTATCTCTTGATCAATCAAAAACCGCTGGCCATACCTGAGGCGCCACTGCCTTTGCCCCTCAGCCCGATCCTGGTCAGCCCAGGAGATTCAACTTTGGCAGGGACGATCACGGTGCCGCTGGATTGGCAATCGGTCGCCACCGCCACGCATTATCGTCTTCAGGCAGCCCTTGACTCCTCATTTACTACCCTCGCATTTGACCGGGAGACGTTGACCGGGGACAATTGGAACCTAAGCGGCCTCACGAGCGAAACCACTTACTTCTGGAGGGTACGGGCGTTCAACACACGCGGGGCTGGCCCCTGGTCGGCAACATGGAGCTTCACCACGCCGCGAACGGTTGCTATTTCCGGTCATGTCATGCGGGAGGGAGCCGGCCTTGCCGGAGTATCGATGGAAGGGCTTCCCGGTTTCCAGGTGACCGATGCCGCGGGCTACTACCAAACCGAGGTCGAAGCCGGCTGGTCGGGCACAGTTACACCCAGAAAAATAGGCTACAACTACGTCCCCGCCAGCACAACCTTCAGCGCGGTCGCCAACGATCAAACCGCAGATTTCATGGCCCACACCGGGGCATCTGCCACCGAACGACAGGCCCTGATCGGCCTCTACAACTCGACCGGTGGCGATAACTGGAACAACAAAACGGGTTGGAAACAACTGCCCCTGGAAGCGGACGGTTTTTCGCCATACGGGTCGGAAGGGAGTTGGCACGGAGTCACCGTGCAAAACAGCACGGTCACCACCCTTACTCTGGAAAGCAACAATCTCGTCGGACCGCTTCCGTCGAATATGTGGGACCTCGCCAACCTCCAGTCACTACAATTCTCCGGCAACTCATTGATCACCGGTCCCCTGCCCGAATCCATGGCCAACCTGAGCAAGTTGGGAATGGTCAATATCAGTGGCAACCAACTGACCGGCCCGCTACCGGCTTGGCTAGGAAGCCTCTCGTTGACCAATCTCGTCCTGCACCACAACCGATTCACCGGGCCGATCCCGGCCGAGTTGGGAAACTTGGCCAACTTGGGCGAATTGGCTCTCAACTCTAACAATCTGACCGGAGAATTCCCGGTTGCCTTTGCCAACCTAACCAACTTGAACTCTTTGAACATCGGCTACAATGGCCTCTTCACGAACAACTCATCGCTCCGGAGCTTCCTAGATAGCAAGCAGGCCGACTGGGCCCCCACCCAGACCATCGCCCCGATGGGGATTTTGGCCAACACGACTGGGCCATTCACAGTTACCGTTTCCTGGACGCCGATCGCCTTCACAGGCGGTCCGGGAGGGTACCGGATCCATGTCGGTACCGTCAGTGGTGGTCCGTACACATTCTTCGGCCAAACTGCTGACAAAGCCGCATCCTCGTTGTTGGTCACCGGGCTTAATCCAGGCACTCCCTACTACTTTGTGGTTCAGACCAGATCAGATCCGAACGATTGGAATTCAAAAAATACGGTGGACAGCGAGTTCAGTGCCGAGGCGACGGCCACGATCCCCTCGACCACGATCACCATCTCGGGCAACGCCGGGGTCGCCGGAGCCACCCTGAGTTTCACCGATGGCACGGCCAAGACCGCCACCGCCGACGGCTCGGGCGTCTACTCGTTTACCGTCCCGGCCAACTGGTCGGGGGCAGTGACCCCGTCGCGGGTTGGTTACGCCTTCACCCCTACGAGCAGGTCGTACTCGAACGTCACCACCAACCAGACCGCGCAAAACTACACAGCGGTGACCGTGAGCTCCCCGGCGATCGGGCTGAACCACGGGCGGCTCAACTTCGCCAAGGTGGGAGCTGCCATTACTTCGCCGCAGACCTTGCGCATCCGCAACACCGGGGAGGGAACCTTGAGCTGGACGGCAACGCCGAGTGCCGGCTGGATCGTCCTCGACCGGACCAGCGGAAGCGGGAACGCCCGGATCCTGGTGTCGGTGAACGCCACGGGACTTGGCAACGGCACCTACGATGGCACGATCTCG
>CAZTNO010000042.1:0-14265 GCA_964614865.1 uncultured Clostridia bacterium | reverse complement strand
GCGCCGGCGGCACCGAGAGCCAGGACTGGGCCGAGATCCTGCTGCGCATGTACCTTCGTTTCGGGGAGCGGATGGGGTTCACCACCCAGATCGAAGACCTGACCGACGGCGAGGAGGCGGGCATCAAGAGCGCCACCGTGCGCTTCGAGGGCGACTACGCCTTCGGCTACCTCAAAGAGGAGATCGGCGTGCACCGCCTGGTGCGCATCTCGCCGTTCGACGCCAACAAACGCCGCCACACCTCGTTTGCCGCCGTCTTCGTCTTTCCCGAAGTCGACGACTCGATCGCCATCGACATCAACCCCAAAGACCTGCGCATCGACACCTACCGCTCCTCGGGCAAGGGGGGGCAGCACGTCAACCGTACCGATTCGGCGGTGCGCATCGTTCACTTGCCCACCAACACGGTGGTGCAGTGCCAGAGCGAACGCTCCCAGCATCAAAACAAGGACCAGGCCATGAAGATGCTGCGATCGCGCCTCTATGACCTGGAGCTCAAAAAGCAGAACCAGGCCAAAGACAAGATCGAAGATTCGAAAAACGATATCGCCTGGGGCAACCAGATCCGCTCCTACGTGGTCCACCCCTACCAGAGCATCAAAGACCACCGCACCGGACTCGAGCGGGGCGACACCCAGCGGGTGCTCGACGGCGACATCTTCGCCTTCATCAAGGGGGCGTTGAAGAAGGGGTGACCCGCCGGAGAGCAGCTCAGCGCGGAGCCAGGCGGCGCCGGTTGATTTGCTGCACCCCGGTGGTCGAGCGGAAGTGGGCTTCGATTTCGCGCAGCTGGGCCTGGTCGCGCACCTCGAAGGTCAACACCACCCGGGCCGTGTTCTGGTTGATCTGCTCCTGTTCGATCTGCTTGATGTTGGAGTCGCTTGCGGCGGTCACCGCGGTGATGGCCGTCAGGGCGCCCGGCCGATCGATCACGATCAACTCGTAGCGCACCTGGAAAGCCACATCTCCAGCATCGCTCCAGCTGGCATCCTTGAGTCGGCTGGCCATCACCGAGGCGATGCTGGGGCACCCTTTGCGATGGATCACCAGGCCGCGGCTGGCGGTGATGCAGCCGACGATCGGCTCGCCTTTGATCGGGGCGCAACACTTGGCCAGACTGAACTCAAGATCCTGGATCCCCTCGACCACGATGGCCCGATGCAAAGGGTCCAGCCGGCGGGTGGGGCGGGGGATCCGCGGCAGCTGGGGGGCCTGGATCTCGGGAAACAGCGCTTGCAAAAAAGGACGGTCGATGGGGCGCTTGCCCGTGCCCAGGTCGCGGAAAAACGAATCGGCGTCGGGGTAGTGAAGCGAGGAAATGCGTCGTTCCATCTCTCCCTCGCCCAGGGTCAACTTGTGTTTCTTGTGATACTCGCGCACCACCCGGGCCATCAGCCGTTTGCCCCGTTCGGCCAGGCGGACGTTCTCGGTCTTCTGCAGGTAGGCGGCGATGCGCCGCTTGGCCCGGATGGTGGTGACGTACTTGAGCCAGTCGGAGCTGGGGCGACAATTCTTGGCGGTCACGATCTCGATCACATCGCCCGAATTCAGCACCGTGCGCAGCGGGACCATCTTCTCGTTGACCACGGCGCTCTTGCAGTGGTCACCGACTTCGGAATGGATGGCATAGGCGAAGTCGATCGGCGTTGCCCCGCCCTTCAAGTTGACCACCTTGCCTTTCGGAGTGAAGACGTAGATCTCGTTGGGGGTGAGGTCTTTCTTCACCGAGGTCAGGAACTCTTTGGGGTCGGGATTGCTCCGGTGGTGCTCGATCATGTCGCGAAACCACTCCAGCCGGGTGTCGTGGTCCAGAAACCCCACTCCTTCCTTGTACTTCCAGTGGGCGGCGATCCCCTCCTCCGACACCTGGTGCATCTCGAAAGTGCGGATCTGGATCTCGAACTTGACCCCCTCGGGGGTGATGATGGTGGTGTGGATCGAACGGTACTGGTTGCTTTTGGGGGTGGTGATGAAGTCGCGCCAGCGGGCCGGAATGTGCGGCCAGCGCTGATGGATGGCCCCCATGATGGCGTAGCAATTGGCCACCGTGTCGGTGATCACCCGCATCGCCAGCAAATCGTACACCCGGTCGAGACCGATGTTCTGACGCTGCAGTTTGCGATAGATCGAAATCGGGCGCTTGATCCGGTACTCGGTATCGGCCTGGATGCGGTATTCGGAAAGGATCTTGCCCACCTCGGTTTTCAAGGCCTCGAGTTGGACGATCGCCCAGTCGTAGCGATCGTTGACCTCGGCCTTGATGCGCTGGAAATCGTCGGGGTAGAGGTGCATGAAGGACTGGTCTTCCAGCTCGTCCTTGATCTTGCCCATGCCCAGGCGGTAGGCGATCGGCGCGTAGATTTCCAAGGTTTCACGGGCGATCTTCTTGCGTTTCTCCTCGCGGAAGGGGCCGAGGGTGCGGATGTTGTGCAGCCGGTCGGCCAGCTTGATCAGGATCACCCGGATGTCGCCGGTCATGGCCACGATCATCTTCTTCAGGGTCTCGGCCTGGGCATCCTCGACGTCCATGGTGGAGATCTTGGAGATCTTGGTCACCCCCCAGACGATGTCCGCGATCTCTTTGCCGAAGCGCTTTTCGATGTCCTCCCTGGAGTAGGGGGAATCCTCGATCACGTCGTGCAGGAGGCCGGCGGCAATCGAAATCTCGTCGAGCCGCAGGTCGGCCAGGATCGAGGCCACCGACAAGGGGTGGACCATGTAGGGTTCCTTGGAAGCGCGCAGCTGGCTCTGATGGGCGTCGGCAGCGATGGTGTAGGCCTTTTTGAGCAGTTCGAGGTTGGCCTCGGGATAGTAGGCCAGGATCTTCTCCTGGAGTTCGTAAAACCTTTTGATCATGGGATGATCGGGTTCGCTGCCCCGTGGGCCGTATTATAGTATCGACCGCCGTCGCTGGCAATCGCCATGTTTGGCAACCGGGCCCGGACGATCCGGGAAAAACCGGGCAGGAGGGGGGAAAAGGGGCGGCCCGACCGCCTGACGGGGGCCGGGCCGCCAAAGAATCCGATCGTTACCAGCGTCGGTAGAGCATGCTCCGCAGGTACTGGTTGCGTTCCACCAGCTGGCGGATTTCCCACTCCAGCTGGCTCACCCGGTCCGGAGAGTCGTCGTACTCTCCATAACCGTCCTGGTAACCGCCGCCCAGCGTCCGGCGCAACTCCAGCTCGAGCCGCAGGATCTGCCGCTCGTTGCTGCGGATCTCCAGCTGAATGGCCGCCTGCGAGAGCATGCCGATGCCGCGGAAAG
This sequence comes from uncultured Clostridia bacterium, assembly GCA_964614865.1. Lineage (GTDB taxonomy): Bacteria > Acidobacteriota > Aminicenantia > UBA2199 > UBA2199 > CAZTNO01. The sequence continues at coordinate 11,001 of CAZTNO010000042.1, read as the reverse complement.
GGGGGAGCCGATTCCGGTAGTACGGCACCCGGCGGCGATCGAAACGGCGGTCATTGCGAAAGCCGTAATTCCCCGACCGGCGATCGTTGAACCGGCGATCGGAGCGGTAATCGCGGTTTTGCGAGCCGCGGTCAAAAGAGCGGCGATCGGGGCGAAAGCTGCGGTTCCGCGATTCGCGGTTATTCCTGTTGCGATCCTGCCGATAGCTGCCGCCCAGTGAACCGCGATCCACAACACCAGGGCGGGCCTGGCGCTCCCCGCTGTAAAACGAACGGCGATCACGACCTTGTCCTTCCCGATTCCGGTCGGGGTCACCGGCGGCCGCCAGGGGCAAAACTCCCAGCACCGCGACCATCCACGTCAGGGTCCAAACTGTCTTTTTCATGGCAGCCTCCTGCCCCTGTAAGAGCATGTCCTATGCCAAGCCCCGGCAACAAAAACGCCCCCTATTGGGGACACTTTTCCCGGGAATCCCCCAAAAAAGGGACTCGGCAGTCGGTATTCCCGATGTTTCGTCCTGCCGATCGAGGATGGGCCGCGGTTCAGGTCGCCCCGCGCAACGCCTCGAGCACGGCCCGGGCCTCGGGCACCTGGGCCAGGAAGGATTCCAGTTTTGGACAGGAGTATTCGGGGCACCGGGCACAGGTCGCCAGCTTCTTCTCGCGGGCACACTTGCGGATCTCGCAGACGGCACAGTGGCTGAACAGCTGCCCCGAGTCGCTGGGACAGCCGTCGCACTGGATGTCGGCGGCCTTGATTTCCGCATGGAACATCTTAGACCATTTCGCGGCGGTCTCGGCCCGCAGAGCATCGTCGTTCTTCTGCGTGGCGATATAGGCCGGGCATTCGGAACAGACGAGGCCGCAGGCGGCGATGATCTTCTTCCTTTCGTTTTCAGCCGATTTCTTCACCCCGTCCTCCCTGCCGCCGAACAGCAGCGGCGCCCCCAGCCCGGCCACAACCATGGCCAGGCAACCCTGACAGAACTGCTTTCTGGTGGGCATGATTCTCCTCCCTCTTTAAATCCCCGCCATACCCCGCCAATTTATATCAATCGGGCGGCCATTGCAACCACCCCCCGTTGCAGTGTATGAAGGGACAATGCCTATCCACTTCTACTCCCACGGCGCCTGCCGCGAAGTAACCGGCTCGAAGCACTTCCTCGATTTCGACGGAGCGTTGCTGCAATTGGACTGCGGCATGTTCCAGGGCAAGCGCGAAGACGCCCACCGCAAGAACCAGCAGCTGCCCTTCGACGCCCGGCGCATCGACGCGGTACTCCTCTCCCACGCCCATTTCGACCATTCGGGGGCGCTGCCGATCCTGCAAAAAAACGGGTTCTCAGGCAACATCTTCTGCACCTCGGCCACCCGCGACGTAGCCAACGTCATTTTGCTCGACTCGGCCCACATCCAGGCCAAGGACGTCGAGCACCTGCGCTACAAGAACGAGCACAAGCTGGCCCCGGTTGCCAGGGTATTCGAACCGCTCTACACCCCCGAAGACGTGATGGCCACCATGTCCCAGTTCGTAACCCTGGACTACCACCGCTCCTTCTCCCCCCTGGCCGGAGTGAGCGGGGACTTCTTCGACGCCGGCCACATCCTGGGTTCAGCGCTGGTGAGGGTCACCCCCGACGCGGGGCCGGTGATCGGCTTCTCCGGCGACCTCGGCCGCAAGGGGCTGCCGATCATCCGCGACCCCGAGACGATGCCCGACCTCGACTACCTGATCCTGGAAGGGACCTACGGCAACCGCCTGCACCAGCCGATCGACACGGCCAGGGAAGAGTTGGCAGGTCTGATCCTCAAAGCCCAGGAGCGCCGCAGCAAGATCATCATTCCGGCCTTTTCGGTGGAGCGCACCCAGGAGCTGATCTACCTGATCCGCCAGCTTCTCGACGACGGCACGGTGCCGGAGATCCCGATCTTCGTCGACTCGCCGATGGCCGTCTCGGCCACCGCCATCTTCAAGATCCACCCCGAGTGCTTCGACGACGAGACCCGCCAGGCGTTCACCCTCCAGCGCCTCGACCCGTTCGGTTTCGACCAGATCCGCTACGTCACCGCCCGCACCGACTCGGTGGCCATCAATTCGTTCCAGGGCCCAGCTATCATCATCTCGGCCAGCGGCATGGCGGAGAGCGGACGCATCCTGCACCACCTGGTCAACCACATCGGCAACCCCGATAACATCGTGGCCATCGTCGGCTTCATGGCCGAGCACACCCTGGGGCGCAAACTGGTCGAGCGAGCGGACGAGGTGCGCATCTTCGGCCAGCTCTACCCGGTGCGAGCCGAGATCGCCACCCTGAACGCCTTCTCCGGCCATGCCGACTACGGTGAGATCAGCACTTGGGTGTCCAGCATGGACCTGAAGAAACTCAGGAAAATCTTCCTGGTTCACGGCGAGTCCGCTTCGCTTGCCAACCTGCGAGCCGCATTGCTGGACGTCGGGGTGGCCGAGGTCGAGGTAGCCGAATACGGTCGGCGCTACGCCTTGAATTGACTTCGCCACGACCTTGACGGAAGCGGCGAAAGCGGGTATCCTCCCCCCATGCTTCGCGTTTCGTCGGGATTGTACAAGGGGAGGGTGCTCGCCGCCGGGAACGACCCCGCCATCCGCCCCACCATGTCCCGGGTCAAACTCTCCTTTTTCGACTCGGTGCAGGAGGGGATCCGCGAGTCGATCTTTCTGGACGGCTTCTCGGGTTCAGGCCACATCGGCATCGAGGCCCTGTCGCGCGGCGCCGAGTACGTGGTCTTCATCGACCAGCTGCCCGAAGCCACCACCCTGCTGCGCAAGAACCTCGACAAGATCGGGGTCGAATCGGGCCACTTCCGCATCATCTGTGGCGACTTCAACCGTTCGGTGATCCAGCTCGCCAAAGAGGGCTTCCGCTTCGACTACATCTACCTCGACCCCCCCTACGACCTGCTCAAGGTGGCCAACCCGCTCAAGGTGGTCTTCAAGCGGGACCTGCTCCAACCCGACGGCCTGGTCGTGCTGGAGCGCCGGGGCAGCATCCGCTTCGACGCCAAGTACTTCGAGCGGATCCGCTCCAAAGACATCGGTCGCGAGGCCCTCGACTACTACCGTCCCCACCCCGGGAACGCCCCGGGGGCGGTGGAAACCCCCTGACCCGACCCCCGTGAACGTCGCCCGACCGCCCTTGCCCCGCCGCCGGTGAACTCTTTCTGGTCCGGCTACCTGCAGGGCATTCCCGTGGCCCTGGCCGCCGCCCTCCTCCTGCTCGACCGGCTGAAAGGAGTCTGGCGGCCAGATCGCCGGGCGCAGGCCTGGCTGTCCTCGCTGGCCCTGGCGGTGTTCGTGGTCACCCTGGCGGCCGGAGTGCTGGCGGAGGGGATCGGGCCCGCCCCCCTCCGCCCCCGTGCGGCGTCCTGGCTACGGCTGTTCACCCTGTTGAACCTGGCCCTGCTGGCCGAATCGGTCCTGACCCGGCTGGTTCCTGCCCGGCGAGTGGCCTGGCTGGCGCTCGGTGGAGGGGCGGTGCTGCTGGCGTTCACCGTGGAGTTGAGTCTGGGAGCGCGCCCCTACCCCTGGATGCTGTTCATCCGCGAGAGTCGCATGCTCCTCGTCCTTGCAGCCCTCCACGGGTTGGTTATCGCCCGGCTGGCGGGGGGGTTGAAACTCGCGGCGACAGGAACGCGGCGCCTCCCCTTTTATTTCTCGGTTGCCGCAGCCCCGTTCGCCCTCCACTACCTCCGGCTCGTTTCCTGGGGGGCGTTTTGGGGGGGGCTCTGGCGCGGCTTGCTGGTGCTGCTGGGCGTCGCCTTGCTGATCGAAGGGATCCTCACGGCCGTGTTTCCGCGGCAGCGGAAACTCTGGGTCCTCGGTGCCCTGGTCGCGGCCCTGATGACCACCGGCTGGGCCGTCAGGCAGGGCAATCAGGCTCCGGTAGCCCGGCGCGTCACCGTGCCCATCGCCGGCCTGGCCAAGCAGTGGGACGGGTTCACCCTGGTCGCCGTGACCGACCTCCACCTGCGTGGCAGCGAGTCGATTGGCCGGCTGGAATCGTTGGTGAACCGGGTGAACGCCCTCCAGCCCCAGCTGGTCGTGCTGGTCGGCGACACGGTGGAACGGGCGATCACGCCGGAGGCGGCACGACAGCTGGCCCGGCTTTCGGCCCAAGAGGGGGTCTTTGCCGTTACCGGCAACCACGAATTCTACGGCGGAGCGCAAACCCTGGAAGCGTTGCCCCGCATGGCGGGGATCCCCTTGCTGCGCAATCGCTGGCTCGCCTTGCCCGGCGGGATCCAGCTGGCCGGGGTCGACGACCCCAGCGGCTGGCGCTTCCCCGGCGGCCAAGGCTTCCGTTTGAGACGTGCGCTGCGAGGGGTCCGTTCCGACCGCCCGGTGATCCTGCTCAGCCACACCCCCCGCTATTTCGATCGGGCCCGACATCGGGGGGTGATGCTGCAGGTATCGGGCCACACCCACAGCGGCCAGCTGGCCCCCTTCGGTTTCCTGACCCGGCTTTGGTACCGGTATCCGTTCGGGCTGGCCCTCCGGGGCAACGCCGCCATCTACACTTCCAGCGGCGCCGGCTGGGGGACGATCCCGCTGCGCCTGGGATCGCGCAGCGAGATCGTGCAGATCACCCTGGTGGCAAAAGCCCCCCCTACCTGATCGTTTTTTCCATCCAGCGCGATCGGTCGGGGGCCTCGGGCTGCGCCGGCACCTTGGGGGCTCTGGTTTTCAACTGCTCGAGCAACACCTCGACCGCCTTCTCGACCGAAGGGTCCTTGCCGGCAACGATCAGTTCGGGACGATCGATCACCTCGATGTCGGGGGCGACCCCTTCGCCCTCCACCGCCCACTTGCCGTCGGTGTCGACAAAACCGAAGGTGGGTACGTTGAACGAGCCGCCGTCGACAAAGCCCGGATTGCCCGAGATGCCGATCAGGCCGCCCCAGGTGCGGGTGCCGATCAGGGTGCCGAGGTTCTTTTTGCGGAAGTAGTAGGGAAAGGCATCGCCACCCGACGAAGAGTAGCCGTTGATGAGCATCGCCTTGGGGCCGTCGATGGCCACCCCCGGGTCGGGAGCCAGCTCCAGGCCTCGGCGCGCCCAGTAGTTGAGCGTGCTGCGCGACACCAGTTCGGTCATCACCACCGGGATGAAGCCGCCGCCGTTGTAGCGGTCGTCGATGATCAGCGCCTCTTTGCCGGCCATGGCATACATGCCGCGGAACAGTTCCTCGTTGCCCTCGGTCGCGGTGTCGGGGACGTGGATATAGCCGATACGACCGCCCGACAGGCGATCGACCAGCCGCCGCCGCGACTCCACCCAGTCCAGGTAGAAGAGTTTGAGTTCGCTGGCCACGGGGCGGATCCAGTACTCGCGGGCCCCTTCGGGTTGGGGGCTGGAGTTCACCCGGATGGCGATCCGTTTGCCGGCCAACCCCTCCAGCAGGCGATACGGATTGTCGGTGCCGGTGAGATCGCGATGATCGATGCTGATCAGGTAGTCTCCCTCCTTCACCGCAACGCCGGTCTCGGTCAGGGGGGAGCGGGTCTCTTCGCGCCAGTTCTCGCCAGGGTAGATTTTGGCGATCACGTAGCGCCCCGCCTTCTGGTCGAGCCGCAAATCGGCACCCAGCAGACCGCCATCGACCCGCTCCAGCTTGGGGGCCTCGCCACCGTTGACGTAGGCGTGGCTGGCATTCACCTCGGCGACCAGTTCACCGAAGATGAAATCGAGGTCGGCACGACTGCCCAGGTGGGGAACCAACCGGCCGTAGCGGGCGCGCATCTTTTCCCAGTCGACCCCGTGCAGGTTCTTGACGTAGAACCAGTCCCGGAAGATGCGCCAACCGTCGTGGAATATCTGGGTCCATTCGGCCAGCGGCTCGATGCGCAGGATCAGGTTGTCGAGATCGAGGGCGCCCTCGCCAGCCTTCTGGCCCGCCTTGGCTTCGACGATGCCAAACGTCTTGCCGCTGCGGTAGAGCAGCTTCTTGCCGTCCTGACTGAGCGCCCAGTCGCGCACGTCGGAAAGCACCACCTCGTCTTTTTGGTCGTCGAAGGTGAACCGGTGAAGCTCGTTTTCGCGTTGGTACAGGATGGCTCCCGCCACCGAGGCCAACCCCCGCAAATCGCCGGCCGCGGGAGGGAGTTCGGTCACCCTGGCGTTGAAGCCCTCGGGCTCGATGCGCACCCGCAGGGGGGAAGCGGCCCCTTCCTTGCCTGGAGTCTCCTTGCCCTTCATGGCCGTCTTTTCCACCCCCGGTTCGACGTCGTTTTTGGGGGGCATCAACGGCGGCGTGTCGGCAGTGAGGGGGGCCACGTAGATGCGGGTGGCCTTGTGGTACAGGTAGTTGAACTCGAAACTGGAAAACGACAGGGTGAAGGTGCGGTTGGACAGGAAGAACAGGTACTTGCCGTCTGCGGAAAACACCGGCGCGCTGTCAGCAAAACGGGCATCGGTGAGTTGGCGGGTCTTGCCCGTGTCGAGCGAATACAGCCAGATCGCATCCTGGCCATTGTCGGCATCCTTGGTGTACACCACCCAACGGGAGTCGGGCGACCAATTGTGGTCGGTGATGTCGTAGCGACGGGCGCGGTCCACCCTGGTAACCTGCCGGCTCTCGACGTCGAGGAATTGCAGCCACTGGTTTTTGTCGGAGTACAGGAGTTTCTTGCCGTCGGGTGACCAACGGGGAGGATAGCGCCAAACGCTGCTCTTCTCGGTGAGCTGCCGGGGGGTGCCGGTGCCGTCGGCGGCTCGCACGTAGAGTTCGTACTCGCCGGTGGCGTCGCTGGCATAGGCGATCTGACGGCCGTCGGGCGACCAGGCGGGTTGGGTTTCCCGGGCAGCGGGGGTGCGGCTGAGGTTCACCGTCACCCCCTCTTTCTCGGGCACGGTGAACAGGTCGCCGCGGGCGGAAAACACGGCCCGCTTGCCGCTGGGGGAGAGGTCGAACTCGCCGATGAAATCGGCCACCTTGCGCAGGGCGGGCTGGGTCAGCGGGTTGTCGAAGTGCACCCCGACCCGGAGCCGCTCGTTTTTGCCCGAGTCGAGGTCGAGCCGCCAGATCGCCCCGCCGTTCTCGTAGACGAGGCGGTTGCCGTGCCCCGACGGCCACAGCACGTCGTACTCGGTGTGCTGGGTGATGGGCTCGACCTTCTTGCGGGTCAGGTCATAGGCGTGGATGTTGAGGGTCAGGTCCCGGTCGGAAACAAAGAAAATCTTGTCGCCGTGCCAGACGGGGTGGCGGTCGGTGCCGGGGAAGTCGGTGAGTCGCTGCGAGGTGTTCAGCTCCAGATCGTAGATCCAGACGTCCTGGGCCCGCCCGCCCTGGTAGCGTTTCCAGGTGCGGAACTCGCGTTCGATCGGGGTGTAGCAGATCTTCTTGCCGTCAGGCGAAAAGGAACCGCCCCCCCCTTCGGGGATCTGCAGCGGCTGTTCGAGCCCGCCATCGAGAGAGACCAGGAAGTACTTGCCCATCCGCTCGCCCCAGGGGGTGCGATTGGCCCGCACCAGCACCTTGCGACTGTCGGGGGTCCAGTCGAGCACCAGGTAGTCGGTGCCTCCCCGGGGGGGCATCGGGCCGACGTCGTTGTACCAGGTGAGCTGGCGCGGGCTCCCCCCTTCGGCGGGGATCACGTGCACCTGGCGGGAGCCGGAGTACTCGGCCGAGAAGGCGATCCACTTTCCGTCGGGAGAGATCTTGGGGTAGAGCTCCTGGCCGGCATGCGAGGTCAGCCGACGGGCCTCGCCGCCCTCTGCAGCCACCGTCCAGAGGTCGCCGGCATAGACGAAGGCGACACGATCGCCACAGATGTCGGGAAAACGGAGTAGCAGCTGGTCGTCGCCGGCAAGTCCGGGCACCGACAGCCACAACCATGCGCACAGCGCGCAAACGAAGAGTTTCATATCGCCTCCTGGGGGAACTGCTAGGAACCTGATACGAGAATCTCGACGACGGGGGTTTGCCTTTTTTGCCGGCGATTGCCTTGAGAGCTCGCCTCTAGTTGGCCTTTCTCCCTCCAAAATTCAGGGTCAGCGGGCCCTGCGGGGCCATGTCGACCCGCACGATGTCATCGAGATCGGCGGCCTTGATCACGTGCCAGGCGTGTGCCATCTCCCCCCGGATCTTCGCCAGCACCCCGCAATAGGCGGCCTTGTCAGCGGGATTCTCTTTCATGTCGACGATGGCGGTGAAGGTGATCTCCTGCCGGCCCGGCACCAGGAACTGTCCGGACTCTGCCGCCAGCTCGAAAAAGCCCTGCTCATCGGTCTTGCCCTGAGCCAGCCCCTTCTTGTCTCCGAACAGGATCAACACCTGGCCACTTTTGCTGTCGACCTCGACGATCAGCACTTCGCGGCCCGCCACCGGACGGCCATCGGGAAAGAGGATCTGTCCGCGAATGGGCAGCACCCGCTTCTTGACCATGGTTTCGGCAAGACCGGCAAATCCGTTTTTTTGGGCCTGCTGTACGGGGGTGACTCCGTCCTTGTTGCGCACGTTGATCCGCGCCCCCTTGAAGAGCAGGTATTCGAGGGCGGTCTTGCAACCCTTCTCGGCGGCGATGAACAGCGGGGTGCGCCCGTCGACGGTCTGCCTATCGACTTCGGCGCCGAGCACCGTACAGTACAGGACCATGTTGCCGTTGTCGGCAAAAGCGGCATAATGGAGTGGAGTGAAGCCGTTGTGGTCGCTGGCGGCCATCGAGGCCCCTTTGGCCAGGAGCAGGTCCACCACCTCCTGGGACCCTTCACCGCCGACCGCCCAGTGCAGCGGGGTGGCCCCCAGTTTGTTGGCCCGGTCGGGGCGAGCTCCAGCTTGAAGCAACTGGTCCACCGCATCCTTGCCCCCCTTGCGGGCGGCCATGTGCAGCGGGGTCCAGCCATCGGCGGCCTCGCTCTCGAGGACGCTGCCGAGGGCCAGCAGAACCCGGATGGCTTCCCGTTGGTTGTAGTAGGCGGCGTAGTGCAGCGCCGTCCACTGGTCGTTGTCCCGCTCTTCGAGCGACACCCCCGCCCCCTTCAGCAGGCGGATCATTTCCACCCGGCCCTTTTCGGCAGCATGGTGCAGGGGAGAGGCCGAAGTCTTGTCCCGCAGGGAGAGGTCGGCCTTGCGCGCGATCAGGAACTTGGCGATGTCGCGACGATCGAAGTGAACCGCCAGAAAGAGGGCGGTGCAGCCACCAGCCTGCTGGTCGTTCAGCCGGGCGCCGTGACCGACCAGCAGTTTGACTGCCTCCAGCGAGCCCCCCTGCACGGCATTGTGCAGCGGGGTCCAGTTTTCTTCCTGGACCAGGTTTGCCGCAGCGGGGTCGGCAGCCAGGATCTCCTTGATCTTTTTCACCTGGCCCGCTTTGGCCGCCTCGTGGATGTCGGCTCCCCGGCAGGGACTGGCCCACAGGATCATCGCCACCATCAACCCGCCAAGGCTCCACGAAAACCGAAACAAAAGCGATTGGTACGGTGCCATCTTGTTCCACTCCTCCGGTAGCGAACCATATTCGCCTTCCGCATTGTAGCCCTGCCGCCCGCCAACAATCAATCCGCTCCCGGGGGGGGCGGCAGGCATTGATTTTTTGACGGCGGCGCCCTATGATGGATCCCAGTCACCCACGAGGAGGAATCGATCATGTTTTCCAGCGAAATCTACAGCGAACGGCGTCGGCAGTTGCGGGAACGGGTCGGCAACGGGCTGATCCTGCTGCTCGGCAACCGCGAGAGCCCGCGCAACTACCCGGCCAACACCAGCGAACACCGCCAGGACAGCACCTTCCTCTACTACACCGGCATCCAGGAGCCCGGCATGGCCCTGCTGCTCGACACCGAGAACCACCGCGACACCCTGTACGGCGATGACTTCTCGGTGGACGACATCGTCTGGATGGGGTCCCAACCCAAGGTGGCCGAGCTCGGCCAGAGCGCCGGCATCGCCGATGCGGCCCCCGCCATGGCCTTGAGCGAACGGATCGCCCAGGCGGCAGGGAGAACCGTCCACTTCCTCCCCCCCTACCGCGCCGAAAACGCCTTGCGCATCGAGGAGCTCCTCGGCGTCCGGGCCGCCCTGGCCCGGCGACACGCCTCGATCCCCCTGATCCGGGCCGTGGTGGAGGCCCGCTCGGTGAAGTCGGCGGCCGAGATCGCCGAGATCGAGTGCGCCCTCGACATCGCCGCAAGCATGTACGCCTCTGCCATGCCGCTGGCCCTCCCCGGCAAGTTGGAGCGGGACGTGGTGGCGGCCATGGAGCACGTCATGCGCCAGCGCGGCTCCACCGTCTCCTTCACTCCGATCGTCACCATCAACGGCCAGACCCTGCACAACCACTACTACGGCAACCGGCTGGTCGAAAACCGCTTGCTGCTGATCGACGCCGGCTGCGAATCGCCTGCAGGATACGCCTCCGACACCACCCGCACCGTCCCGGTGGGCGGCAAGTTCAGCGGCATCCAGCGCGATCTCTACCAGACCGTGCTCAGCATGCAGGAGGCGGCAATCGCCGGCGTACGGCCCAAAATCCCCTACCGCGACCTCCACCTCGTGGCCTGCCGCATCCTGGTCGAGCGCCTTTGCGACCTGGGGCTGATGGCCGGCGATCCGGCGGAAGCGGTGGCCGCGGGGGCCCACGCCCTGTTCATGCCCCACGGCCTGGGCCACATGATGGGGCTCGACGTCCACGACATGGAAGACCTGGGCGAAAACCACGTCGGGTACGGCACCGAGGCCACCCGCAGCAGTCAGTTCGGCCTCTCGGCATTGCGATTGGCCCGGCCGCTGCAGCCCGGCTTCGTCTTCACCGTCGAGCCTGGCATCTACTTCATCCCCGACCTGATCGACAGTTGGCGCCGGGAAAACCGCCACGGGTCCTTTATCCGCTACGATCGGGTCGACGAGTTCCGGGCCTTCGGCGGCATCCGCCTCGAAGACGACGTGGTGGTCACCGAGCAGGGCGGCCGGGTGCTGGGCAAGCCGATCCCCAAGGGGGTTGCGGAGGTGGAGGCGCTGTTCGGCTAGACGA
>CAZTNO010000041.1:0-14286 GCA_964614865.1 uncultured Clostridia bacterium | reverse complement strand
TTCTATCGGAACCGAATACCTTCTATATGATTATCAGACTTTGAAAATTTGAAAACTCGGACAAATTTTCAAATTTTCAAAGTCCGTCCCTGAAGCTACTGGCGGCGCAGGGCTTTGTGGATGGTGCTGGCCAGCATTTTCATGGTGTAGGGTTTCTGCATGAAGTCGGTGACCCCCAGCGAGAGGAGTTCCGCCATCCGGTCGTCGTTGCGGAAGCCCGAAACCATGACCACCTTGGCCCGGGGATCGATCTGTTTGATCTCCACGCAGGCTTCGCGGCCCGATTTTTTGGGCATGTTCATGTCGAGCAGCACCAGAACGATGTCGTCGTGACGTTCCCGGAAGAGATCGACCCCCTGTTGGCCGTTTTCGGCCAGAATCACCGAATAGCCGCAGGCCTCCAGCGCTTCCCGCGAGATCTGCCGGATCATGGGTTCGTCGTCGACCACCAGGATCAGGCCCTGGCCGTGCGGTAGTTCCTCGTCGCCGGGGTCGCGGCTCTGTTCGCTCGCCCCTTCCTCGAGGGCCGGCAGGAACACGTGGAAGGTCGTCCCCGCGGCCACCTCGGAGTGGACGTCGATGAACCCCTTGTGCTGGTGGACGATGTTGTACGCCATGGCCAGCCCGAGCCCCGACCCCTTCTCCTTGCTCTTGGTGGTGAAGAAGGGGTCGAAGACCTTGGTCAGCAGGTGCGGGGCGATGCCAACCCCCTGGTCGGACACCGCCAGGTGCCAGTAATTCCCCTCGACCGCCTCGGGGTGGATCCGGCAGAACTCGGCATCGGCCCGGGCCGCCTCCAGCGAGACGGTCAGTTTCCCCCCCCAGCGATCGGTTTCGTTGCGCATGATGGTCATGGCATGGGCGGCATTCAGGCAGAGGTTGAGTAGCACCTGCTCCATCTGGGTGGGATCGGAGCTGATCATGGCCGGGGTGGGCGCGAGGAGGGGGAGAAGCTCCACGCTCTTGTCGAAGGTGTTGCGGCAGATCTCCATGACGTGCTGGATGGTCATGTTCAGGTCCATCGGCACGAACGAGAGCTCCTGCTTGCGCGAGAGGGCGAGCAGGTGCTGGACCATGTCGGCGGCGCGGTTGGCCGAAGCTTCGATCATGGTCAGCGCGTTGGGCAATTCGCCCGGCTGGAGACCGTCGTCACGCTCCAGCTTGAATCGGAGCAGGGACAGTGTGCCGATGATCCCGGCCAGGACGTTGTTGAAGTCGTGGGCCAACCCGCCCGCCAAAGTGCCGATCGTCTCCATCTTCTGCGACTGGCGCAACTGCGAGTCCTTGCGCTCGGATTCGGTGACGTCGTCGGCGCGGATGACCACCCCGGTGAACTGGGTGGTGACCAGGGGGAAGAGCGACACGTTGAAGAATTTCTTCTCGCCCCCGATCAGCAGGATCTCTTTTTGGAACTCCATGATGCGCCGGGTTTCGATCATGCGGGCCACGTGGGAACGGTACTTGGTGAAAGAGGGGAGGATCTCCCACAGGTCGCGCCCCAGGGCCCGGGAGGCCGGAATTCCAGAAACCCGCGTCGCCGCATCGTTCCACTGGGTGATGATGCCCTCGGAGTGCACCGATATCAGCATCGACGGCATCGATTCGATCACGTTTGCCAGGAAGAGTTGGGCATTGTTGAGTTCGTTCTCGGCTTTCTTCCGCTGTTCCCGGTTGCGCAATGTCAGGATGCCGTAGGTCAGGTCGTTCGCCAGCCCTATCAGCAGGGTCTTTTCCTCGTCATCGGCGGGTTGCGCGGGACTGGCGACAACGGCCAGCGAGCCCAGGGGCTGGTCGGGGGCGCCCAGCGGGATGGTCAGCGAAACTGCGCCGGGAAGCCCGTTTGGGTCCGGCTGGGGTTTCTCGCCGGCCTGGGCGATCGGCAGGAGGCGATGGGGCTCGTCGGGTTCGCGGTAACTGATTTCCACCCAGGGGTAGCCCCCCTCCTTCCGCAGAAACAGGCACATTTCGCCCAGCAGCGAGTGTTCGTCTTTTGCCCGCACCACGGCCTGGTTGCAGCCGCTCTGCATGCGGTACTTGCGGTTCAGCTTGCCCAGCTCGGTTTCGTGGGCCTGGATGCGGGCCAGCATCTGGTTGAAGCCATCCGCCAATTGCCCCAGTTCATCCGCGCTGTGGATCGCGGCGCGCGGGGAGTAGTCCTTGTTTTCGGAAACCTGTCGGGCGAGGCGGGTCAATTCCAGGATGGGGGAAGAGATCCGTCGCTGCAGGCGGCTGGAAAGCCCCAGGGCCAGCACCAGGCCGAAGCCGATCACCCCCAGCACCAGGCCAAAGAACAATCGCAGCAGGGCGTTTTGCGCCTCCAGCCCGGAGACCAGGAAGATCGTGCCGATTCGTTCGCTATCGAGGACGATCGGCTGGAACAGGACCAACCGGGACGCTTCGAAACGGACCCCGTCTTTTCCGGGGCGGTCGGGGAGGGGAAATTCGACTTTCGGCCGGGCGTAGTGGGCGAAGGGTTGCCCCTCGCGGTCGAACAGCTTCGCGGCCAGGATGTCGGGCTCGGCGGTCAGGGCGGAAAGGGTCTTGCGGGCGATTCCCCGGTCGTTGAACGAGAGGGCGCCGGCGCTGTTGGTGCCGATGATCTGGGCAAGCCCGGCGAGGCGGGCGGCGGTCGCCCGGCGGGTGGTGATCAGCTGGTAGGTGACGAACACGATCCCCGCCAAGAAGAGGGCGGCGGTGACGGCCAGCATGATGATGCCCATCAGCTTGAGGCGGATCGAGGAGCGCCACCAGGCGAACATGGGGATAGTTTACTCCTGCCCGGGTCGCAAGACTTCCCGGGCCACTTGCAGCAGCTGCGAACTGAGGACCAGCCCCGCCTGGTGTGCAGCTTCCAGATTCACCTCGAAGCGGATGCTGCCGTTGTCTTCCACGAAGCCGATCGCCCCCCCCAGGCGGCAAAAATCGGCACTGTCGCCGATGGTCAAGACCGGAAGGAGGCGCAACTGTTGAAGCCAGCCGCGCAAAAGCCTGGGTTCTGCGTAATTCAGGAACACGATCTGACACTTGCGGGCCTCGTCGAGGGTGCGCAGCGGACGGGCCATCACCCTCCTTCCCCTGACCGCGCGGTTGTCGAGGGTCTGCTCCAGAACGCCGCCGAACGGGTCCTCCCCCAGCAGCCCGATCAGCAGCGGGGAGCGCTCGACTTCAAAAGCCGCGGCCGGCCACTCCACGAAGCGGGCGAAGTTGTAGAGGTAGGCCGACTTGATTTCGTACTCTTTGGGCGCCCGGTCCTGGGCGCCCAGAACCAGCAGCGGGCGAAAAGCGAGCAGGAAGAGCAACACCCGGCAGACCCTCGCCGCAAGCAGGCGGGATGGATGGTTACTGGCCATGCTGATAGGAGAGACGCACGATGAATTCCCGGGAAGGGCCCGGCAGGGGTGCGTTGTCGCTGCGGTACGGCTGAATGAAGGAGTAGCGGGCTTTCAGCAGGTTGGTTACGCCCACGCCGATCGATACCCTCTGGACGAAGACCTTGCGGAAGTTCAAGAAGAGGTTCAGCAGCAACAGGGGGTCTTCGGTGAATTCCTCCCCGGTGATCCCGTTGATGGCGAAGCGCTTGCTCAGGTAGGTGGCGGAGAGGTTGGCCGAGGCGTTTCCGGGAACCTGGACGGTGGCCTGGCAGGTCAGCTTGTGCCGGGGAAAGCCCAGCAACGCCCGGTCGTCGGAGGGGACGACGTAGTCCGGCACCTGATTGTGGCGGGCCCGGTAATGGGAATAGGCCAGGGTGGTGTCCAGCGCCGCCCACTTCCACCGCAATTCGGTTTCCAAACCCTGGGTGCCGGTGCGGGCCGCGTTGTGGTAGGCGGGCACCTTCAGGATCGGGTCGAAGAAGAAGACGATCGGGTCGCGGATGCGGATGTCGAACAGGTTGATCGACAGGGAGAGGTGGGAAGTCAGGCGAAGGCCGGTCTCCAGCTCGGTGACGGTGGTCTTTTCGGGGACGATCGGGGTGCTGGAGTAGCGGCTGATGTTCTCGATGCCCGGGGAGCGGAAGGCGAAACTGAAGAGGGCCTTGAAGTGGATCGGGCCGATCTCCCGGGTCAGGGCGAAGCGGGGGACGAAGGAGTTGCCGGCCTTGCTGTTGCGCTCGAACCGGGCGCCCACCGTCAGGTTTGCCAGGGAGTGCTCGCTCCGCACCTGGGCGTAGGCGGCGACGTTGGTGAAGGAGAGTTGTTTCATGGCCGGGTCGCGCATGAAGAACGAACTCCTGCCGGCATAGCCGGTATCCTGGGCGAACTCCAGGCCCGACAGCAGGGCTGTCTGCCGGTTCACCTGGTAGTCCAGGGCGACCGAGGCGGCCAGGCGTGTCGCCCGCTTGTCGAGGTAGATGGGCGGGGCGTAGTTCAGGTCGAGGCACTGCCAGGGGGTGTTGCCGGTGTAGGTGAGGCGGGGGGTGAGGCGCAGGCGCCGGGAGAGAACGCCGGTATAGCTCAGGTCGGCGATGGTGGAGAGGAAGTCGATGCGCGGGGCCGAGGCCAGGTTGATTCCGTACATGGTACGGTCGGTCAGGTGGTAGCGATCGACGATCAGCCGGGCGGTGAACCCGGCGTGCTTCACCCCGAGGTTCATGAAGAAGGAGTCCATCGTCTGCTGACCGGCCATTTCGAACCGGTGGAACGGATTTCCGGGATGGAAGTCGGTCATGGTCAGGTCGCTGCGGTTGGCGTTGCCGGCGTAAAGCGAGAAGTCCAGCGAGCTGGATCCCGAACGATAACCGAAGGCCATCGATACGTTCTGGTGGCCGGGGGCCTCGGCCATCCAGCCGAAGGAGGCGTTGGCCAGGGTCCCGCGCGGGTCGCCGGCAGCCCGGGAGACGATGTTGATCACGCCGAGCTCAGCCATCCCTCCGTACACGGCCGATCCGGGGCCACGGACGATTTCGATCCGTTCGATCAGGTCGACCGGGTAGTGGTTGCCGAGCTGCACGCTGGGGAACAGGATCTCGTTCATGCTCTGGCCATCCCAGAGGATGAGCACCTTGCCCTCGTGGGCCCAGTTCCCGCGGATGCCGATGCTGGTGACCCCGCGCACGTCGATGCCGAATTCGAAGCCGGGTACCAGCCGCAGGACGTCGATCAGGTCACGTGCCCCCGAAGCCACGATCTCGTCCCGGGTGATCAGCGAGACGATCCCCGGTGATTCCCGCAGGGTTTGCGCCGACTTGGAGGCGACCGAAACCCGCAGTTGGGACAGTTCCAGCAGAGTCAAGTCGGCCAGGGGACGCTGGACCGGGGGCTGGAGGTCATCCTGGAGGATCCTTTCCGGTGAGGGATCGCCCTCCTGGGCGTACAGCTGTCCCGCAAGCAGGCTGATCGCGGCGATTGCCAGCAGACTGAAGCATGTTCTCCCGGAAGGTCTCATGGCAGCCTCCCCGCTCGACTCGCCGGGCGCCTGGTTCGAGTGATTCCTGTTCTCCGCCCGCGCTTCGATGTCCAGCCTGAAGAGGTATCACAATGGCCCTGGAAAAGCAATCTCCGCCCGGCGGGGGGTGCCGTTTGCCGCAGGGATGGTGTATAATGAATTTTCCCTGCCGGTTTGCCGCTTTGGGACAGCTCTGGTCCAAGCAAAACCCCTGCTGCTCCGAGGCGACGATGCGGGGAGATTGTCCAAACGAGGAGGCGCCCCATGGCCCGTTTCCTGGCCACCCTGTCCATCCTGTCCCTGTTGCTGGTAGCCCCCTCCTGTTCGCTCAAGAAGATGGCCATGAACCAGGTGGCCGGAGCGTTGACCGCACCGGGCGGGGGGGCCGTCTTCACCGGCGACAACGACCCCGAGCTGGTCGGCGATGCCTTGCCTTTTGCCATCAAGATGTACGAGTCGTTGATGGTTTCGATGCCCTGGCACGATGGCCTGAAGCTGCAGACCGGCAGCATGTACGTGATGTACGCCAACGCCTTTTTGCAGACCCCCGCCTCGATGCTGTCCAAAGAGGAGTACCTGCGCCAGGAAGCGGGCTACCGACGGGCCAAAAACCTCTACCTGCGTGGGCGGGACATGGTGCTCGCGGCCCTGGAACACCGTTATCCCGGCTTTCGCAAGCTGCTCGAGTCCAAGCAGCCGGGTCGGGCCCTGGCGGGCATCCGCCGGGCCGACGTGCCTTACCTGTACTGGGCCGCCGCCGGCTGGCTGGGGGCGTTTGCCATCGACCCGTTCGACATGGATATCGGCCTGACCATTCCCGCCGCCGCGGCGATGATGGCGCGGGCCCTGGAGCTCGACCCCGGTTTCGAGCACGGGGCCATTCACGATTTCTACATCCTGTACTACGGTTCCCTGCCCGACTACATGGGCGGAAGCGCGGAAAAGGCCCGGGAACACTTCGCCCGATCGCAGGAGATCGGCGGCGGAAGGTTCGCCTCGCCCTTTTTGTCGCTGGCCACCACCGTGTCGGTCAAAGAGCAGAACCTGGCCGAATTCCGGCAGTTGCTGGAGCGGGTGGTCGGGATGGACCCCGAATCGGAACCCGCCTCCCGGTTGGTGCAGATCCTGAACATCCGCAAGGCCCGCTGGCTGCTCGAACACGTCGATGATCTGTTTGTCGGAGGCGAGGAGGAACCGCCGGTTCCTCCGGGCTCTGGCGAGGAAAAGGAGTGAATTCCATGAGATTTGCCAAAACCGTGGCCCTGCTCGTGTCGGTCGCCCTGCTGGCGACCACCCTGCCCGCCACCACCATCAAGATCGGCTCGATCGCCCCCGACCGCTCCCCCTGGAACGACGCCTTGCAGGAGATGGCGCGCGAATGGCTGAAGATCACCGGCGGCCAGGTGGAGTTGAAGATCTACGCCGGCGGGATCGCCGGGGGTGAAGACGACATGATCCGCAAGATCCGGGTCGGCACCCTGGGGGGGGCCGCCATGACCAACCTCGGCCTGACCCACATCTATGCCGACTCCTACGTGCTCAACATCCCCTTCCTGTTCGACTCCGATGCCGAGCTGAACGCGGTGCTCGACCGCATGAAGCCGGTGTTCGAGAAGCGCATCGAGGAGAAGGGGTTCAAGGTGGTGATCTGGACCCTGACCGGCTGGCTCAACTTCTTCACCAAGGGGCGCCTCGCCGGCCCCGAGGACCTGAAGAAGTCCAAGATGTCGTTCACCACCGGTGAGCCCGAGATGGAGCAGGCCTGGAAGAAGATGGGCTACCGCATCGTACCCACCGAACTCAAAGACCTGATGATGGCCCTGCAGAGCGGCATGGTCGATTCGTTCTACCTGCCGCCGGTGATCGCCGGCTCGGGCCAGTACTTCCCCTTCGCCCCGCACATGCTCGACCTCAAGGTCGCCCCGTTGCTCGGCGGGATCGTGATCGCCGATCGCGTGTGGAAGACGATTCCGGCCCAGTACCACGGGCCGATGATGGCCTCGGCCCAGCGCATCGGTGCCCAGTTGATGGGCAAGATCCAGGCCCTGGAGAGCAAGACCCTGGTCACCATGAAGCAGCACGGGCTGATCATCGATGCCGCGCCGCAAGGAGCCCTGCAGGCCTGGCGCGCTGTCGCCGGCAAGGGGACCGACGAACTGGTCGGCAAGGCCTTCTCCAGAGAGGTCTACGACCAGATGATGGCCCGCCTGCTGGAATACCGGCAGCAACATGGCAAGTAGGTTGTTCCGTTTCGTGCACCGCGGCGAGGATGCCCTCGCCTTTCTGGTCCTCTTCCTCCTCGCCCTGTTCCCCACCATGGAAGTGGTGGCGCGCAAGTTCTTCCATACCGGGGTGGCCAACTCCACCGAGTACACCCACTACCTGGTGCTGGTGCTGACCCTGTTCGGCTCGATCGTCACCTCCCGGGAGCGCAAGCACCTGGCCATCACCTTCGATTTTCCCTTCTCCGAAAAACTCAAAACGATCATCGGGGGGGCGGTTGCCACCCTGGCCGCGGCATTGACCATGGCCATGGCCTGGGCCGCCCTGTCGTTTGCCCTCAACGGCTTCGACCCCGGCGACCGGGTGGGGCCCTTCCCGATCCGCATGCTGGCCCTGGCCCTCCCCGTGGGCTACGCGATCATGGCCCTGCGCTTTGTCACCACCCTGCCCCGGCGGGTGCTGCCCAGGGCGATCGCCGCCAGCGGCCTTTTGCTGGGCACCTTGCTGGCCATCGAGCCCCTGCTGAACTCGCTGCTCGCCCTGAACTTGCTGACCGAAATTCCCACCGGGGCAGTCGACCTCTTCCACCAAGGCATGGCACTGCTGGGCTGGCCTTTGATCGGGCTGCTGATCGCCGCGGCCGTGCTGGGCGCGCCGATCTTCATCGTCCTGGGCGGGGCGGGCTATCTGCTCTTCGCCCGCCTGGGGCAGCCCCTCGAAGTGGTGCCCAACCAGGCGTTCGCCATGCTCACCAGCCACTCGCTGCCAGCCATCCCGCTGTTCGCCTTCACCGGTTTCCTGCTGGCCGAGAGTCAAGCCGGGCAGCGGTTGGTCCGCCTGTTCCGCGCCCTCTTCTCGTGGATCCCGGGCGGCCTTGCGGTGATGGCGATCCTGGTCTGCGCCTTCTTCACCACCTTCACCGGGGCGTCGGGGGTGACCATCCTGGCCCTGGGCGGCCTCCTCTCCTACGTGCTCACCTCGAGCCGCTACGGCACCGACTTCACCCGGGGGCTGCTCACCGCTTCGGGCAGCATCGGGCTGCTCTTCCCCCCCAGTTTGCCGGTGATCATCTACGGGGTCACCGCCCAGATCAGCATCAAGGACATGTTCGTCGCCGGTATCCTGCCGGGTTTCGTGCTGGTGCTGGCCATGACCGTGATGGGGGTCGTCTACGCACGCCGGGTCAAGGTCGAACGGATCCCCTTCCAGCCCCGGGAAGCCTTGCGGGCCTCCCGCGCTGCTTTTGGCGAGATCCTGCTGCCGGTGGTGATCGTGGGCGGTTTTTTTGGCGGCCTGACCACCCTGGTGGAGAGCGCCGCCATCGCCCTCCTCTACACCCTGGTGCTGGAGGTGGGGTTCCATCGCGACCTCAAGCTGTCGGACCTCTCCCGGGTCATGCTCAAGTGCCTGCCGGTGGTGGGGGGCGTTCTGACCATCCTGGCCCTGGCCAACGGCCTCTCCTACTACATCGTCGACGCCGAGATCCCGATGCGCCTGACCGCCTGGGCCACCGCCACCATCGGCTCCAAGTACCTGTTCCTCTTGCTGCTCAACCTGCTGCTGCTGGTCACCGGGTGCTTTCTCGACATCTACTCGGCGATCATGGTGGTGGTGCCGCTGATCATTCCGATGGGCGAGGCCTTCGGCATCCATCCGGTCCACCTGGGCATCATCTTCCTGGCCAACCTGGAGCTGGGCTACCTGACCCCGCCGGTGGGGCTCAACCTCTACCTCTCCTCCTACACCTTCGAGGAGCCGATCCAGCGCGTCTACCGCTACGTGACCCCGTTTTTGCTGGTGCAGCTGGCGGCGGTTTTGCTGATCACCTATCTGCCGTTCCTGTCGCTGGGGTTGTTGAACCTGTTTCGCTGAGCGGGAACCGGGGGGGGGAGCGATTCCCCCCTTTGAAAAGCCTCAGGTGCGGGAATTATCCGGGGCGACGGGGGCGGTGACGCGATCCTGCGGGGCCCCCAGGTGGTAGCCCTGGGAAAAGTCGATGCCCAGGTCGCACACCTTGGCAAACACCGCCGGAGAGTGGACGAATTCGGCGATGGTCTCGAAGCCGAGCTTCCGGCAGGTGGTAACGATGGTCTCGGTGATCACCTGGGCGTTGCGGTCGTGGTCCAGCGGGCGGATCAGCGAGGCGTCGATCTTGATGTAGTCGACGGCCAGCTTCAGGATGTAATCGTAGTTGCTGAAGCCCGAGCCGAAATCGTCGATGGCGATCTTGCAGCCCCACTGCTTGACCTGGCGGATGAACTCGGAGATGCGGGCAAAGCTCTCGATCCCCTCCGACTCGACGATCTCGAACACCATGCGCGGTCCTATGGCGGGGTTTTCGCCAAGTTTTTCCAGGATGAACCGGCAGGTGTCTTCGGCGAGGATGTCCTCGATCGACAGGTTGATGGAAAACTCGTAGGGCAGGTCGCGAAAGGCGGTCATGCACTGCTCCACCATGGTGCGGGTGAGGTGGGGGTAGAGCTTGGACTTTTTGGACACCCCGAGGAAGGTCACCGGGGAGATCACCTGGCCATCGGTGTCGAGTAGCCTTACCAGGCACTCGTATTTCTCCACCTGGCGGGTGTGGTTGTTGACGATGGGTTGGAAGTAGGGGACGATGCGGCCCTCGGTCAGCGACTCCTTGAGTTTGCGGGTCCAGAGCAGGTTGGTCTCGTACTCTTTGCGGACCTGCCACGACTCGTCGAACACCAGGAAGTGACGGTTTTCACGTTTGGCCCTCTTCAGCGCCATGTCGGCCCGGGTGGCCAACTCTTTCCAACGTCCCCGCGAGGGGGCCTCGAGCTTCGGGGCGAATGCGGCGCAGCCGATGGTGATGCCGAGCGGGATGTCGTTGCCCGCCAACCGGATCGGTTGGTCGCCGACCTCGTGGATCAGCCGCTCCATCAACCCTTCGGCCACCCCGGGGTTCAGCGGCCGGTCGGCCAGCAGCGCGTACTCGTCTGCCTGCAGCCGGTAGAAGCAGAGGTCGTGGCCCTGGGCAAAAGGGCGCAAGCGTTCCGAGAAAGCCCGCAGGACCTGGTCACCGAGCTCGTCGCCGTAGAAGTCGTTGATCTCCCGGAAGGCGTCGATGTTGAGGATCATCAGGGCCGGCTCGACCGCCTCCTGCACGTCCTCGAGCAGGCGGAAACGGTTGGGCAGGCCGGTGAGGGGGTCGGTGCCGAGCTGCAGCTCCAGGCTCTGGTTGAGCACCTCCAGCTCGTGCTTCATGCGGTTGATGCGGTCGGAGAGGCTGAGCGACAGGAAGATCACCAGCAGGGTGGCCGCCACCTGGATGCTCCAGGTGGTGGCGGGGGAGGGCGGCAACAAGCCCAGGGTCTTGCCGATGAACACCCCCACCCCCACCGTGAAGATGCCGATGGCCAGCAGAAAGAAGCGGGCCGCGCGGTTGCCCCGTCGCCACTCGAGGACGCCGGCGACCCCCAGGGTGAGGAGGAAGAGGAGGGTGGCGCCGATGGCCAGCCGGATGGCCGAACGGTAAGAGGAAAGCCCCAGGGTCGCTGCGGCGGCAACCAGGAAAAACAGGGCCAGGCCGTAAATCACCCGGGGGAGCGGATGCCGGGCGGGAAAGGTGCGGCAGAAGGCGGCCACAAAAAGGCACCCGAATGAGTCGCCCAGCAGGATGAAGAGGGGCAGGGCCACGGCGTTCAGGGCGGGGTGACCGGGCCAGAAGTACTGGAACGACATGCCGTTGAGGGTGAACAGGAACAGCAGGTAGCTGGTGATGAAGAACATCAGGAACAGGATGGCCCGTTCCTTGACCGCCAGGTAGACGAACAGGTTGTAGAGCATCAGCATGACCATCATGCCGTAGAGAAACCAGAGCAGGCTGTGCTCCAGGTTTTCCCGGGTGGCGAAGGCCAGCGGGGTCTGCAGGCGCAGCGGGAATTCGGCGGTGGACGTGGTCCGGCAACGCAGGTACAGGCTGCTCTCGCCTGGGGCCAGCAGCAGCGGGAAGACGAAGGTGCGGCTGGGCCGGGGGCGACTGGCGAAAGGGAAATGGTCGCCGGTGAGCTTTGCGGTGGCCTCCCCGTCGGGGCGGATCTGGTACAGCTCGAGCTCGTCGAGGTGGGGGTAGGCGACCTCCAGCAGGGCGCGGGCGGGTGTGGGGCCTGGGTTTTGCGCGGTGATGCGCAGCCAGACGGTGGCGGTAGTGAAGCCGAAACCCGGCGAGAATCCCCGGCTGGCGACGAACAGGTCGGGGGAACGGCTCGCCCCGTCGAGGGTCAACCGGTGGCCCGGGTCGAGCCGGGCGGCGACCGCGGTGATGCGGGGGGCAGTGCTCTCGGGGTAGAGGGGGGCGCACAGCCACATCCCGACCAGCAATGCCAGCGGCCACCGTTTCATGGCCTGCAATTATACGAAATGGGGCAACCTTTGTACAGGACCTGAAAAAGGGGTGGTTTTTTTGCGTGGGAATCGCTACAATTCGCTCGGCCAGGGGAGGTGACCGGATGAAGAAACAGGTGGTGGTGCTGGGCGGAGGGCGGGTGGGTTTGCCGATGGCCCTCGACCTTTCCGCCGACGGGGGGGTAGCGGTGACGGTATTCGATCGCTCCGCCCCGGCGGTGGAGAAAGCACGCGAAAAGGGCCTCGATGCCCACCTGGCCGAATTGGGCGACGGTGGCGAATTGGCCCGGGCGATCGCCCCGGCGGACCTTGTGCTCAACGCCGTCCCCGGCTTCATGGGCTACGCGGTGCTCAAGGAGTGCCTGCGCCATCGCAAAAACGTGGTCGACATCTCGTTTTTCCCCGAGGATCCCTTCACCCTGTCGGAGCTGGCCAGGGAGAGCGGGGTGACGGCGGTGGTCGACATCGGGGTCGCTCCCGGCCTCTCGCACGTGCTGGTCGGCCACGCCGCGGCGGCGATGGAGCGGGTGGAAGACGCCGAGATCCTGGTGGGGGGCCTGCCCGTCGACCGCACCTGGCCCTATGAATACCGCGCCGTTTTCTCGCCGATCGACGTGATCGAGGAGTACACCCGTCCCGCGCGGGTGATCGAGAACGGCCAGGTGGTGGAGCGGGTGGCCCTGTCCGAGCCCGAGTTGGTCGACTTCCCGGGGCTCGGCACCCTGGAGGCCTTCAACAGCGATGGCCTGCGCACCCTGCTGACCACCGTGCCGGCCCGGTCCATGCGCGAAAAGACGCTCCGCTACCCGGGCCACGTCGAGAAGATGCGCATGCTCCGGGAAACCGGCTTTTTCAGCAAGCGCCCGGTGGCCGTCGGGGGCCTCTGGGTGGTCCCCCTCGACCTGACCGCCCAGCTCCTCTTTCCGCTGTGGGAGATGCGCCCCGGCGATCGCGACCTGACCGTGATGCGGGTCGAGGTGATGGGGTATAGGGGGGGGAAGCCGGTGCGGTCCCGCTACGACCTGTTCGATACCGCCGATACGGCTTCCGGGGTGCACTCGATGGCCCGCACCACCGGCTACACGGCCACGGTGACGGCCCGGCTGATGCTCTCCGGTCAACTGGCCGGCCGCGGCCTGATGGCCCCCGAAGAGCTGGGCCGCAACGGCGAGTGGTTCGAATTCCTGCTGGCCGGGCTATCCGGGCGGGGGATCCGGGTGCGGCGCAGCGAATCCTGAGGTGGAGCCGATCATGAGGATGGAGTCGGGCCGTTGATCGAGATCGTCAAGAGCGCCATCTGGGATTGCATCAAGCACAAGGAGGTGGCCCTGTTCATGATCTTCTCCGACGAGGGGGAGATCCTCTGGCACCGGGGGCGGGCGATTCGGGGCAAGCACCTGGGCACGGCCACGGGCTTCAGCCGCAGTTTTTGCCTGAAGGCGCTGGAGAGCCGCGGGGAGGCGTTCACCGACGAGTGCATCTTCCAGCTCGAGGGGGACAGCCGGTTCGACTCGGTGGAGATCCTGAAGCTCAAGGGAGTCTGGGTGTTGCCCGTCTCTCCCGAGTTTTTCTTCTACCTCGACAGCGGTACGCGGGAGACCTTCAGCGAGCGGGATCTGGTCGAAGTGCGGGTGCTTGGCAAGCTTTTTTCCTCGGCGGTGGCCGAGATCAAGCGCAAATCGAAGGGAACCGAGGGGATCGCCGGGCGGAGCGCGGCGGTGCTGCGGATCCGCCAGCTGGCCCTCAAGTACGCCACCGAAGAGGACCCCGTCCTCCTGCTCGGGGAGACGGGGGTGGGGAAAAATCACCTGGCCAAGCTGATCCACCAGTACTCGGGGAAAGGGGGCAACTTCGTCTCGGTCCACACCCCGGGGCTGGCCAAGGAGCTGCTCGAAAGCCAGCTGTTCGGCCACCGGCGGGGCAGTTTCACCGGGGCGATCGAGACCACCGAGGGGATGGTGGCCCGGGCCGAAGGGGGGACCCTCTTCCTCGACGAAATCGCCGAACTCTCGCTCGACCTGCAAGCCAAGCTGCTGCGCCTGATCGACGAACGGCGGTATTCCCCGCTGGGCGATTCCGCCGAACGACAGGCCCATGTGCGCATCCTGGCCGCCACCAACCAGGATTTGCGGCGGGCAATCGCCGAAAAGACCTTTCGCGAGGACCTCTACTTCCGGCTCAATGTCCTGCCGATCACCATCCCCCCCTTGCGCGATCGGGCCGAGGATGTCCTCGATCTGGTGGTGGAAAACAAGCACCTTCTGCGGGGTCGGAAACTCACCAAACCGGCGGTCGACGCCCTGCTCCGCTACT
>CAZTNO010000040.1:2920-14635 GCA_964614865.1 uncultured Clostridia bacterium | reverse complement strand
GCTGGAACGCCGGTTCGGGCGTGCCGTGCCAGGGGTTGGCCGGGTTGCGGTGGAACCCCCCTGCCGTGCCGAGCAGGACGTAGGAGCGGGTACCGGGGACGATGAAGCCGATGCCGGCCTCGGTCTTCAGGGTCCACACCTTGTTGTTGCCCGACACATTGGCCATGTCGTCGCCCCAGATCGAACGCTCCAGCGTGTAATCGAGCCAGGCCCGGGTGCCGATCTGGGCCCCGTTCTGGGCAGTGGCAAAAGCCTCCAGGTCGACGGCGAACAGGCTGGGGCCGGCACTGGCCCGGGACACGATGGTGATCTGGTTGTCGTGGCCCATCAGGTGGGTGCCGCCGAGCCGCGCCCGCCAATTCGCCGGAACGGGCACGATCCAGCCCGAGAGGTGGGCGGCCCCTGCGGCCCGGAACATCCCCCGGACTGCGGAGTTGGCAAGGCTGGAGGGTTGATCGACGATCCCGGTGGTGACAGTCTCCTGCCCCTCGCCGTCGTAGTAGGTGTAGGCGTTGAAGTACAGCCTTCCCCCCTCGTGGTGCAGGCCGCCGAAGACGGCGTAGTTGCCCCCGTCATAGCGGTTCACGCTCCCGCTGGGCCAGGAAGACCCCTTGACCGGGATGCGGCCGTAGAGGTCCACCGGCCCCTGCAGCACCGCAGC
Source organism: uncultured Clostridia bacterium (assembly GCA_964614865.1). GTDB lineage: Bacteria > Acidobacteriota > Aminicenantia > UBA2199 > UBA2199 > CAZTNO01. The sequence goes on along the minus strand of CAZTNO010000040.1, from coordinate 13,974 downwards.
CCGGTTCAGCCAGGTCAAATCGGATCGGCTGACGACCTGGACCAGAGTCGGGATCGAAATCTCCCCCACCGTGAAGGTGTCGGTGCCCCCCCCGGTCAGGAAGAGCGATCCGCTCCCCCCGTGACCGACAGGATTGACGGCGATCTTGCCCGGGCCGTAGCGGCCGAAAGGGGCGCGAAACGACCCCAGGTAGATGAAATCGGCCAGCTCCGCCCTGGGCAAGCCCTCCCCGGGAGGTTGCGCCAGGGTGGTGACCTGGTGGGGAGCGCTTTGCGGGCTGACGTTGCCGGCGGCATCGAAGGCCGCCACGGTGTAGGAGTAGGTGGTCTGCGGCGAAAGGTTCCGCTCGACCAGCGGGGGGGCGGCCACCGTCGTCAGCAGGACGCCGTCGCGAAACACCCGGTAGCCGGTGACCGCCACATTGTCGGTGGCGGTGCTCCAGAGCAGGGTGAGACCGTTGTGGGTCACGGCCAGCGAGGCCAGGTCCCGCGGGATCGACGGGGCCTCGGTGTCCTGCGGAGGCGAGCCCTCCCCCCCGCCGCAGGCCAGCAGTGCGCAAAGCAGCCAGATCACACCCCATTTTTTATCGGCAAATGCCATGTCACCCTCCCGCCGCTCCGATTATGCCCCCAGGGAAAGTCGTTTTCAACAGCCCTTTTGGGATCGCACCCTGCGCAGGAGGCAAAACAGGCTCCCCCCCGCAGGTGCTTGACAGGACCTACGGAACTCGCTAAGATCGCGGGGCAATGATGAGAGGCGTTGGGCTGGGGCTGCTGTGGGTTTCCCTGCTGTTCGGTGGCGCCTGTCACCGGTCGCCCCCGCCGTCCGCTTCGACGCGGCCGGTGACCATCGCCCTGTTGAACCGCTTCGACACCACCCTTCACGCCCCCTTCAGCAACAACCTGATCTCCACCCAACCCCTCTACGCACTCATCTACAACCGCCTGTACACGCTGAGCCCCGGCCAGCCCCCCGCCTCGGACATCATCGCCCGCAGCGAAACCGCCGGTCGCCGCATCACCTTCACCCTGCGGCCCGGCCTGCGCTTCTCGGACGGTCGCCCGCTCACCGCAAGCGATGTGGTCGCCTCGGTGCAGAACTGCTTCCGCTTGGCCACCCAGCCCCCGCCGCTCTACAAACTGGTGGTCGGCGGCAGCGAATGGCGGGCCGGGCAGGGCACCGCCTGTGCCGGGCTGCACGTCCTCGGGCCCGACCGCTTCGGGGTGGATCTCCTCCAGGAAGAGGAAGACTTCGCCCTCTACTTTGCCTCGATCGCGCTGGTGGTCCTGCCGGCCGACCAGGGGCTCTGGAGCCGGAGCTACTCGGGCCCCTTCGCCGTCGAGTCGCTGCGCCAGGAGCCGGAAAGGGCCGTCCTCGCCCTGCGCCGAAACCCCCACTACGCGGGTGCCAGGCCCGGGGTGGAACGACTCGTCCTGTACTTCTACGACCGGCCCGCTCCGTTCAAACAGGCGGTGGCCCGCCACGAGCCCGACCTGTTCTTCAACTTCCTCGATTACTCATTCCCCCCGCCGCCCGCCGAATACGAGGTGCAGCGCACCCCCATGCTCGGGGGGTTCTACCTGTTGCTGAACCCCGCCCGCCCCCCTTTTTCCAATGCCGAACTGCGACGTCAGCTGCTACACCAGATCGACTTCTTCGCCGACGAACAGGTGCGTGGCTGGCCCCTCTCCTCGCCCGCCACCCACATCCTCCCCTACGGGTTCGAAGAGACCTCCCTGTTCCCCCCGCTCACCCGGGTTGAGCCAGCTCCCCCCCCAAAACAACGGATCCGGGCGATCAGCGTCGATTTTACCCGCGGTATCCGCCAGCAGTTTTTGCCCATTCTGGCCCGCGAACTGGCTCACCTGGGCATCGACCTGACCACCTCCTGGGTGGAATACGAAGAGTGGGTGGCCCGCAAGAAACGCGGCGATTTCGACATCTCGTGCTTCTACTTCATGCTCGACCTGCCCCAGCCCCGCCACTTCTACGAGATGGTGTTCACCGACGGGCTGGAACTCAATCCGGGAATGGAGATCGCCGACGCAAAGGCACTGCTGGAGCGGTGCCGTATCGAGCCCGATCCGCGCCGCCGGCTAGAGCTGCTGGCCCAGCTCGAGGAAATCGCCCGCCGCGAGGCGTTTCTGATCCCGGTGTTCAACTCGCTGGCGCAGATGGGCAAGAAGCACGGCACCCCTCCCGCCCGGCTCGATTCCATGCTGCGGCTCATCTTTCCCGGAGAGCGATCATGACCCCCTGGCATCCAGGCATCCGCCGGCGCATGTTCGTCTCGCTGCTGGGAATCACCTCGCTGTGCTTTCTGCTGTTCACCGTGGTTCTCAGCAGCAACCTGAGCCGGTCGGCCCGCACCGACCTTGCGAAAGCGGTCGAGATCGTCGGCCGCAACGCCGCCACCGCCGCTCGCCGCGCCCTGTTCTACCGGGACACCGCCGCGCTGCAGATGGTGATGAAACCCCTGGTGCTCGAAGACTTCACCTACTTTCAGGTGATCGAGTTTCCGTCCAACCGCACCGTTTTCCAGGAGGGGCCCGAGGAAGTGTTCTCGGCGCTGAGCTCGCGGCTGATCCGCCCCCCGACCACGAGCAAGATGCGCCTCGCCGGCCGCACCTTCCTGGAGTACCGCTTCCCGGTCCGGATCAGCACCCTCCCGACCCCCCTGGGCGAGGTGGTGATTGGCATCGACGAATCGCACGTCACCCGCAGGTCGCGCGCCGCCACCGGCAAGATCCTGTTGATGGCCCTGTTCACCCTGGTGGTGCTGGCGTTGCTGCTGGCCTTCATTTCGGGCCGGCTGATCCGGCCGATCCGCGACCTCGACCGGGTGATCGGCGAGTTCGCTGCCGGCCGCACCGAAATCCGGGCCCAGGTGGACACCGGCGACGAGATCGAACACCTGGCCATGGCCTTCAACCTCATGGCCGATCGCATCCAGGAGCAGTTCCAGCTCATCGAGACCGCCAACCGTGAGCTCGAGTCCAAAGTCACCCAGCGCACCCGCGACCTGCAGCAAACGATCGAGGAGCTGCACCACAAAGAGAAACAGCTCTCCCACGCCGAGCGCATCCAGAGCCTGCACCAGCTGGTCCAGGCAATCGCCCACGAGATCAACAACCCGATGACCATCATCTACGGCAACATGCAGATGCTCGAGAAACAGGCCACCCCCGAAGCGTTTGCCAAGCGCATGCCGCTGATGACCGCCGCGGCGGGGCGCATCCGCACCCTGATCCACGACATCACCCTGTTCTCTTCGATCAAGGAGGTGACACTGATCACCTTCAGCGCCGCCCCGATGCTGGCCGACCTGATCGCCGAGCTGGTGCCCGAAACGGTGGATTGCCGGTTCGCCCCTGGGCAGGAGATGCGCATCCTGGGCAACCCCACCCTGTTCCGGGTGGCTTTCGGCCACATCCTGCGCAACTCGATCGAGGCGCTGGAGCAAAGGACGGATGGGCGCATCGAGATCCGCATGGAAGCGGAAAAGGGAAAGCAGCGACTGGTCTTCGAGGACAACGGGCCCGGTTTCGCCCAGCCCGAGAGGGTGTTCGAACCCTTCTACACCACCCACTCCGATCGCAAGGGGCTGGGCCTCACCTTCGTCTACCACATCGTCCACCTGCATGGGGGCGAGGTGACCGCCGAGAACGCCCCCGGCGGTGCCCGGGTCACGGTGCGCCTGGACAGTTAACCCCCCCTGCGCCGGAGCGTTCAAAAATCTGGTACAATGAGCGCATGCGACCGATTTTTCCCCTGCTGATCGGCCTGGCCCTGCTGTTTGCCCAGGGCGACGAGGCCACCCTGCGGCAACTGCGCGAACGGATGGTGAAACGCGACATCGCCGGGAGGGGCATCGTCGACCCCCTCATCCTGCAAGCTTTTCGCAAGGTGGAGCGCCACCGCTTCGTGGCCCCGTCGCTACGTCTCAAGGCCTACGACGACACCTTGCTGCCGATCGCCGAGGGGGAGACCATCTCCCAGCCCTACATCGTGGCCCTGATGACCACCGCCCTCGCCCCCACCCGGCAAAAGAGGGTGCTGGAAATCGGCACCGGCTCGGGCTACCACGCCGCCATCCTGGGCGAGTTGGCCCAGGAGGTATACACCATCGAGATCAATGTGCAGCTGGCCTCCGCCGCCCGCAAGCTGCTGGAAAACCTGGGCTACCGGAACATCCACTGCCGCACCGGCGACGGATACCTGGGCTGGCCCGGGGCCGCCCCCTTCGACGGCATCATCGTCACCTGCTCGCCCGACCACATCCCCGATCCCCTGCTGGCCCAGCTGGCCATCGGCGGCCGGATGGTGATCCCGATCCGCTACTCCTCGACGGTGGAGGGGTTGATCCTGATCGAGAAGGGGGCGGAGGGAAAACTCAAGAAGACCGACCTGATTCCGGTGCAGTTCGTGCCGCTCATCCGGGGGAACCATGACCAATGACTTGCTGGAGGGACTCAATCCCGAACAACGCGAGGCGGTGCTCTGCCTCGACAAGCCCCTGCTGATCGTAGCCGCCGCCGGTACGGGCAAGACCCGGGTGATCACCCACAAGATCGCCCACCTGGTGCGGGAACGTGGCATCCAGCCCTGGAACATCCTGGGGGTCACCTTCACCAACAAGGCGGCCAACGAGATGCGCGCCCGCATCGAGGGGCTGACCGGCATCGCCGCCCGGTTGTTCCCCCTCTCCACCTTCCACTCGCTGGGGCTGCGGCTGCTGCGCGAGGCGGGGGAAATCCTGGGCTTCGACCGCGACTGGCAGGTGATCGATTCAAACGAGCAGGAATCGGTGGTCTTCCGCATCGCCAAGGAGGGTTTTCCCTACTTCACCGGCGACCAGCGCTCCGACCTGCTGCGCCGCATCAACCACGCCAAGATGAACGGCGCCTACCCCAACAACCCCGAGGCCCTGCGCCAGCGTGGGTTCGCCTCCGACGAGATCACCGTCTTCGCCCGCTACCATCAGTGGCAGAAAGACAACAAGCGCTGGGATTACGAGGACCTGATCACCTACGCGGTGCAGATGCTCGACCACCATCCCGAGGTGCGCGAGCGCTACCGGGACAAGTTCGAGTACGTGGTAGTCGACGAGTTCCAGGACACCAACCCCAACCAGTACGAGCTGATCCGCCTGCTTGCCTCGGGCAACCCCCACGTGACCGTGGTCGGCGACGACGACCAGGCCATCTACTCGTGGCGCGGGGCCAACGTGCGCTTCATGTTCGACTTCGAGAAGGATTTCCCCGGCACGCAGATCGTCAAACTCGAGCAGAACTACCGTTCGACCCCGCAGATCCTCGACTTCGCCAACGCGGTGATCGCCAGCAACGTCTACCGGCGCAAGAAAGAGATGCGCGGCGAGCAGCCCCCGGGGCCGCCGGTGTTCACCCTCTACACCCGCTCGCGCGACGAGGAGGCCGAAGCGGTGGCGAGGCTGATCCTTCAACTGCGCGAGCGCAACCCCGAGCTGTTCCCGCTGGCGATCCTCTACCGCATCAACTCGCAGTCGCTGGCCTTCGAGACCGAGCTGCTCAAGCGCGCCATCCCCTTCCAGATCATCAAGGGGCAGCGCTTCTTCGACCGCAAAGAGGTCCGCGACGCGATCGCCCTGCTGCGGCTGGCCCGGGACCGCGACGAGGACCCGAGCTTTCTGCGTTTGATCGATTTCCTGCCGCTAGGCATCGGCCCCAAGACCCTGGAAAAGATCGATGCGCGGGCCAAAACGGAGAAGACTTCGCTGTTCACCGCCCTCACCCGCCAGCTGCCCGACAAGGTCCGCTCCCAGCCCGCGCTGGCCCTGTTGGCCAGCCTGCAGGAGGGAGAGCACCCGAAGTTGTCGGACGAGCTCGACCAGCTGCTGGAGGAGTCGGGCTACCTGGGCATCCTGCGCGAGCGTGGCGAGGAGGAGCGGCTGCTCAACCTGGCAGAACTTGCCGAGTTCATCCGCAAGTGGGAAACCGACTCCCCCGCCGAGACCTTTGTCGACCTGCTCGACCGCATGCTGCTCGACAGCCACGACAACCGCACCCCGGGCAAGACCCCGGTCTACCTGCTGACCATCCACAACGCAAAGGGGCTTGAATTCCCCACCGCCGTGGTGGCCGGGGCCAACAGCGCCTACATGCCCTTCTTCCTGCGCAAGGGCAGCGCCGAGATCGAGGAGGAGCGCCGCCTGTTCTATGTCGCCTCCACCCGCGCCATCCAGATGCTGGTCCTCTCCACCGGCTCCAGCCAGGAATCGCCGTTTATCCGCGAGGCGGGAAGGGTGCGATCCCAAGCCGTCTACTCGGTCGAGGACATCGTCGCCGGCGCGGCCAGGGAGAGTGCCAGGTCCCGCTCGGAGCCCGCCGCCACCGCCGCCGCGGTCTACGTGCAGCACCCCGCCTTCGGCAAGGGGCGCCTGATGGAGCGCATCTCCGAGACCAAGTACCTGATCCACTTCCCCGAGCGCGGCCCGCTGATGATCGATTCCAAGATCATCAAGCTCACTTTTCTGTAGTAGCGCTGCGACGACTTGACATTGCGCAAATTAGAAGACAAACTTCTATTTTTCATCACACCTATCCAAAACAGATCGTGCTTTTCCTTGAAACCATTATCAGTAAGGCGTTTCTTATTATTTCTTGACAATAGACCTGATCTGAGGAGCCAAGGAGAACTCCCCCCTAACCCCCCTCACATGAGGGGGGTGGCTGAAATACGGTGCGTACCCAAAATCCCCCATCGAATTCTGATTGAATGGGGATTTTGGGTTGACGCACCCACTCACTTTGTGAGCCGGGGGGAGTAGAGGGCTGAACCGGGCATCGGTGGGTTTCACCCCGACACGCCCCGCGATTCCGGATCAACGGGAATCTCGGGCCATTCCCCCACCCTGCCCTGCCGGCGGGGATTGCTCGAACCAGGCGGCGACCAGGCGGGCGACCCCTGCGAGCACCGCGTCGAGGGTCTCCTTGCCCTGCGCTGAACCGGTATAGTAGACCGCCACCAGCAGCGGCGGCCGCCCGGGGGGCCAGGCGATGGCCAGGTCGCTATAGGCGTTGCCCGGGCCCGATCCGGTCTTGTCGCCCACCCGCCAGCCGGCGGGAAAACCGGCGCGCAGCCGGGTTTTGCCGGTGACGCTGCGTTCCAGCCAGGAGATCAGCAAGCTGCGGGACGAAGGGGTCAGCACCGTGCGGGTGAGGACCCGTTCCAGCGTCCTGGCCATGGCCGCGGGAGTGGTGGTGTCGCGCGGGTCGCCCGGCAGGTTGGTGTTCAGGTAGGGTTCGGTCCGGTCGAGGCGGGTCTCGTTGTCACCCAGCGAACGCAGCCAGGCGGTGAAGCCCGAAGGGCCCCCCACCCGAGCCAGCATCAGGTTGGCGGCGGTGTTGTCGGAGACCTCGACCATGGCGGCGCAGAGTTCGGCCACCGTCAGCCCCCCTTCGGCGACCCTCTCCCGGGTGACCGGAGCGTACTCGAGCAGGTCGGTTTCGCCAAAAGGGACACGCCGGGCAAGGCTCTCGCTCCCGGCATCGACCCGGGCCAATACTGCCGCCGCCAGCGTCAGCTTGAAGGTGCTGCACATGGCGAAGCGTTCGTCCTGCCGGTAACCGAGGCTTGCCCCCGAGCCGGTGTCGAAGACGTAAACCCCCAACCTCCCGCCATGGACCTTCTCCAGTTCCGCCAGCCGCGCCGAAAAATCGCCCGCCAGGAGCAGGCTTCCCAGCGTGGCCAGCCCCACCATCCCCCCCACCCATCCTGCCAGCGACTTCTTCATGTTGCGCCTCCGTCCGCCCATCTTGCCAGAAGGGCCCGGGAAATGCCAGGCCATTCCACGGCTCCCCTTCCCTTCCCGGGGTCGATACCGTATAATTCGGGCCATGAGGAGCTTTATCGGCATAGGTCTGGACGAGCAAACCCGGCGGGAAATCGTCGCCTTCACCGCTCCGCTGCGGGAGGCCGGCCTGCCCGTGCGCTGGGTGGCCGAAAGCAACCTCCACCTGACCGTGCAGTTCCTGGGCGAAATCTACCTCCCGCAGCAGGAGGCGATCACCGCCGCCCTCCGCTCCCCTCCCCTGGGCGTTTCGCCGTTCACCCTGCGGTTCCAGGGTGCCGGCGCCTTCCTGCGCGGCACCGACGTCTCGATCGTCTGGGTCGGCGTGGAACTCGCCCGCGAACTCATGCTGCTGGTCGCCCGCCTGGGCGAAAGGTTGGCTCCGCTGGGGTTCCCCCCCGAGGCCCGCCCCTTCACCCCCCACCTGACCGTGGGCCGCGCCCGGGGCACCTGTCCCGCCGCCCGCCTCGAACCGGCGTTGAAAACGCTGGAGAACCGCCCGGTATCCCAGCTCGAGGTGAGCGGGTTCACCCTCTACCAGAGCCGGATGGATTCGGGAGGATCGGCCTCCTATACGAGCCTGCAGGAGTTTGCCTTTGGCTGAGATCCTGCTCTACCTGACCGCCGCCTACCTGCTGGGCGCCGTCCCTTTCGGCTACCTGCTGGTACGCCTGCGCGGCAACGGCGACATCCGCCGCCAGGGCAGCGGCAACATCGGCGCCGCCAACGTGCTGCGCAACCATGGCTGGCCGTCCGCGCTGGCCACCCTGATTCTCGACCTGGGCAAAGGGGCAGCGGCGGTGCTGGTGGGGGCGAGCCTGTTCGAGGACCCGGCCTGGGCTGCGGCGGGCGGCACGATGGCCGTTGCCGGTCACATCTACCCGCTGTTCCTGAAATTCTCGGGCGGCAAGGGAGTGGCCACCTTTCTGGGCGCGGTGGCCGCCCTGAACCTGACCGCCGCCCTGGTTTTCGGATTGACCTTCCTGATCGTCCTCTCCGCCAGCCGCTTCGTATCTGCCGCCTCGCTGGCAGCGGCGACCACGGCGACGCTGGCGCTGATCTTCATCCAGGTGGCCGAAGTCTCGATGGTCTTCTGCCTGGCCGCGCTGCTCATCGTCTACCGCCACCGGGAAAACGTGGTCCGCCTGGCGCAGCGCAGCGAACTGCGGTTCCATTGGAGGTGCCATGGCTGACGTACTGGTGATCGGGGGAGGATCGTGGGGCACCGCGTTTGCTGCCTTCCTGGCCGGATCGGGCCACCGGGTCCGCATCTGGGTCCGTGAAGCCGAGGTGGCAGAAGCGATCGCCCGCCGCCACGAGAACCCCCTCTTCCTGCCCGGAATCGTCCTGCCACCGGGCCTCGAGCCGGTCACCGACCTGCTGGCCGAGGTGGCGAGCGCCCAAATCCTGGTGTTGGCCGTCCCCTCCAAGTTCCTCCGGCAAACCCTCCTCCCGCTGGCCGGGCACACGGGTCACGTGCTGGGGATCGTCAACCTCTCCAAAGGGATCGAGGCGGGTTCGCAGAAGACGCTGTCGGAAGTGGCCATCGAGGTGCTGGGCATCGAGATCATCGACCGCTGGACCACCTTGTCGGGGCCCTCGTTCGCCCTCGAGGTGGCCAAGGGCCATCCCACCGCCCTGGTCGCCGCGGCGGTGCGCGAGGAAAACGCCGAGCGGGTGCAGCAACTCTTCTCTTCCCGACAGATCCGCATCTATCGCACCACCGACCTGACCGGGGTAGAGATCGGCGGCTCGATCAAGAACGTCATGGCCATCGCTTCGGGGATGATCGCCGGCCTGGGCTTTGGCGCCAACACCACCGCCACCATGGTCACCCGGGCCTCGGTGGAGATTTCCCGGTTCGGCGTGGCCCTCGGTGCCCGTTACGAGACCTTTTTCGGACTGGCGGGCATCGGGGACCTGATGCTCACCTGCTTCGGCTCGCTGTCGCGCAATTTCCAGCTGGGGCGCCGCATCGCCGCCGGTGAGTCGCTGGAACAAGCCCTCGCCGCCACGCCGATGGTGGCCGAAGGGGTCGAGACAGCACTCGCCGTACAATCCCTGGCCACTTCCCGGGGCATCGACATGCCGATCGCCCATCAGGTCTACCAGGTGCTGTTCCAGCAGAAGTCGCCGGCAGAAGGCATCGGCGAACTGATGTCCCGCACCCTGAAAGCAGAATGGAATACAAAGTAGAGTACCTGCTCGACGAGGAACCCAAGAGCACCTACCTCACCCAGGACCAGGTGCGCATCGGCAAACTCCCCTCCTGCGAGATCGAGCTGCCCGACAATACCGTATCGCGCCAGCACTGCAAGCTGGTTCGCGACGGCGACGGGTACCGGCTGGTCGACCTGCGCAGCACCAACGGCAGTTTTGTCAACGGCCGCCGGGTCGATGAGAAGTTGCTCGAGGAGGGGGACCAGATCACCGTCGGCCGCACCATCCTGACCTTCCGGTCGGTGCCCAAGGAAGAGAGTTACCGCGATTCGGGCGAGCAGAAGATCTCGATGATGATGCCGCTGTCCGCCCTGGCCGAACAAGAGAAGCGCCTTGCCAGCGAACCGGCGGAACTGTCGTTGATCACCGAGCTCACCGCTTTCGGCAAAGAGCTGGTCGCCTCGCAAGACCTGGCCGAGTGCTTCCAGCGGGTCGGGGGGTTGGTCAAGGAGCTGATCCACCCCGAACGCACCTACGTCTTTTCGTTCGACGAGCGACAGAACGACCTCCACCTGCGACACACCACCAGCAACAGGCACCACGAGGGGGAGGAGGTCACCATTTCCAAGACCATCGCCCTCAAGGCGATCGCCGAGAAAGTGGCCATCCTCTCTTCCAACACCCGCCAGGACAGCCGCTTCGACTGCTCGCAGAGCGTCATCATGTACGGCATCACCTCGGCCATGTCGGTCCCCATCTGGACCAAAGACTCCATCTACGGCCTGATCTACGCCGACACCACCAGCTTCGCCCAGGTGTTTGCAGAAAAAGACCTGGCCATCCTCTCGCTAGTGGCCAACTTCGTCGGTCTGGCCATCGAGGCCAGCAACAACCTCGACAAGCTCAACCGCGAGCGGCGGTTGCGGGCCCGCCTCGAACGGTATCACTCGCCCGGGGTGGTTTCACGCCTGCTCGAGCTCCCGGTCGACGCCAGCGGAGACCTGGCCGGCGCCCGCGACGCCCCGGCCCCCGACGCCCCCGCCCCGGCGGGGAACTCCGGCGT
>CAZTNO010000040.1:0-2910 GCA_964614865.1 uncultured Clostridia bacterium | reverse complement strand
GAACTCGACCAGGATCCGCTCGAGGTCGGCCTGCGCGAGGTGACCGTCCTCTTCCTCGACATCGTGGGCTTCACCACCCGCTCGGAGAAGATGCCCCCGGTGGAAGTGGGCGCCTTCCTCAACCACTTCTTCACCGAGATGACCGAGATCATCTTTCGCCACAGCGGCACCCTCGACAAGTACATCGGCGATGCCATCATGGCCGTGTTCGGCGCCCCGCTGCAATTCGAGAACCACCCCCAGTCGGCGGTAGCGGCGGCCCTCGACATGATGGCCCGCATCGACGAGTTGAACCGGGAAGCCCCTGCCAGCGAACGGATCCAGATCCGCATCGGCATCCACACCGGCAACGTCATCTCGGGCGACTTCGGCTCGCCCAAACGGCTCGACTACACCGTGCTGGGCAATACGGTGAACATCGCCTCCCGCCTGGAAACGGCCGTGGCCAAACCCGGCCAGATCGTGATCTCGGAGGCGGTGCGCCAGGAAGTCGAAGCCCATTTCGAGTTCGATTCCATCGGCGAGCGCAAACTTTCCGGAATATCCCAGCCGGTCCAGGTTTATTGCGTCACCGGCAAGCGAGGCGGACCATGACCCGTTTATCCCCCATCCTGCTCTTGTGCGCCCTCACCGTCGCCTGCGCCGGCGGTAAACCGAAAACCCAGCCCCAGGCAGGCTTTCAACCGGGCACCCCCGAGTTTTTGACCAACCAGGGCATCCTGCTGATGAACGAGGGCCGCTTCGAAGACGCCGAGCAGAAGTTGCTCAAGGCGGTCCAGGGCAAGCCCTCCCTGACCAACGCCCACTCCGCCCTCGGCATCGTCTACACCGCGAGGCAGAAATTCCCGCTGGCCGTCGAACAGTTCCGCGAGGTGCTCCGGCTCGCTCCCCAGTTCTACGACGCCTACAACTACCTCGGCATGGTCTACTCCGAAATGGGCGACTACAACGCCGCCAAAGAGAACCTGCTGATCGCCGCCAGCGCCCCCGAATACCTGACCCCCGAAAACTCGTTCGCCAACCTCGGCATGCTCGAAATCAAGTACAAGAAGTACGATTCGGCCCTGCGCTACACCGACAAGGGGCTGGCCTTCAACAAGCGATTCCCCACCCTGCACTACGTGCGCGGCCTGGCCATGCGACATCTGGGGCGGTTGCCCGAAGCGATCGACCACCTGGAGCAGGCGTGGGCTCTGCAGACTCCCACCGCCCCCGACGTGAACGTGGCCGTCGAACTGGCCCGCCTCTACCACCAGACGGGAGCCAAAAACAAGGCCCTCGACATGCTGGAATCCTCGTTGGGCAAGACCTCGGCCCCCCAGTCCCGGAGCCAGATCCTGCAGATGATCCGCGAGATCGACGGCAACCCCGATAAAGGGTGAAAGACAAGTCATATTTTTCAGGAGGAACCATGAAGACCTACGTATGCACCGTTTGTGGCTACGTGTACGACCCCGCGGTCGGTGATCCCGATTCGGGCATCGAGGCCGGGACCGCTTTCGAGGATATCCCCGAGGATTGGGTTTGTCCAACCTGCGGAGTCGCCAAGGACATGTTCGAGCCCCAGGCCTGAGGCCCGGCGGTCGGTTCAGTTCCCTGGCGGCGGTTTCCTGACCGCCGCCCCATCGAGCCATGCGAAGCCATCGAGGAGGTACCTTTGTCTTGCCATGAAATCGTTTCCGGAGTGACCTGTGTGGGAGCCATCGACTGGGACCGGCGCCTGTTCGACGAGTTGATCCCCCTGCCCGATGGCACCTCGTACAACGCCTACCTGATCCAGGGTGGCGAAAAAACCGTGCTGCTCGATTCGGTCGATCCGCCCAAACTGTCCGAGTTGCTGTCCCATCTGGCCCACCTCGGCGTCCGGCGCATCGACTACCTGATCGCCCACCACGCCGAACAGGACCATTCGGGGAGCCTGCCCGAATTGCTCCACCTCTTCCCCGAGGCCACCCTGGTGTCCAACGAGAAGTGCCTGAAGATGCTGCAGGACCACCTGGCCGTCCCGGCAGACCGGTGCCAGGCCATCAAGGACGGCGACACGCTGGAACTGGGGGGCAAGACGCTGGAGTTCATCGTGGCCCCCTGGGTGCACTGGCCCGAGACCATGCTGACCTACCTGCGTCAGGACCGCATCCTGTTTTCCTGCGACCTGTTCGGCGCCCATCTGGCCCAGAGCGATCCCTTCATGACCGACCCCTCGCGCACGGCGACCGCCGCACGCAGGTATTACGCCGAGATCATGATGCCCTTCCGCGGTCTGATCCGCAAACACCTGGAGCGGCTTTCCACCTTCGACATCGCCACCATCGCCCCCAGCCACGGCGTAATCTACCGCGAGCCGGCGTTCATCCTCGACCTCTACCGCGACTGGATCTCCGACCGGGTGGCCAACCGCGCCCTCATCCCCTTCGTCTCGATGCACGGCAGCACCCGCCGGATGGCGGAACACTTGGCCGAAGCCCTCTCCTGCCGAAAAGTCGAGGTCGAGCTCTGCAACCTGACCGTCACCGACCTGGGCCACCTGGCCGCATCGTTGATCGACTCGGCCACCGTGGTGTTGGGAGCGCCGATGGTCCTGGCCGGGGCCCATCCCACGGCGGTGAGCGCGGCCTATCTGGTGAACGCGTTGCGCCCCAAGACCCGCTACATCGGGTTGATCGGCTCTTACGGGTGGGGAGGAAAGATGGTGGAGCAACTCGGCGGCATGCTGTCGTCGCTCAAGGCCGAGGTGTTGGCGCCGGTACTGGCCCAGGGATTGCCGACAAATGCCACTTTCCAGGCCCTCGACGGGTTGGCGGACCAGATCGCCGAGCGCCACCAGAAGCTCTAGCCCTTTTCACCGGCCCGCCGTTCCCCCCCGGATAACCAGCGCCCGTTCGATCAGGCGACGGTGGCTGACAAAGGCCA
>CAZTNO010000039.1:0-15065 GCA_964614865.1 uncultured Clostridia bacterium | reverse complement strand
GTCGGTCAGCTCCTGGGTGAGCATGACCATGTCCATTTCCCGCTTCATCAGTGACATGATCAGGGTCGTGGAGGTGTCGATCACCCTCTTGAGGTCGTTCTGTACCTCGGGGAAGTCGCGGATCTGATTTTCGATCACCGCGGGCAGGGCGCGCAACGTCTCCTCGATGTCTGCCGGGGTCAGGCGGAGGATCTGCTCGATCGACTCCGCCAGTTCTGCCCAGCGGCTCTGTTTTTCCTGCTCGCCTTCGGTCAGCAACCACTCGGCGATCCGGGTGGCCATGTAAAGCAACTGGCAGTAATCGCTGTCGCTCTTCAGCACGTGGGGGGTGGCGATGGCGGCACGGCGGAAATCGGGCAGCGACCAGGCCTCGGCCATCGCGATGGCCGCCTCGATGTGGTCGATACCGAAGGCCTCGATTTCGGCCGGGACCAGTTGACGGTCGTGGACCGAATGGATTCTGCTGTAGTGTTCGGGGGCGTGGAGGAAGAGAAGCACCTGGCCGATTTCGGTGAGGAGCCCCGACAGGATGAGTTCGTCGCCTTCGAGGAAGTTCTTCTTTTTGGCCAGCAGCGAAGAGATCGAAGAGATCAGCAGGCTCTTTTTCAGGAACAGGTTGAACACATCGCCGAATTCGGGGCGGTACTCCACTTTTTTGAAGAAATCGAACACCGAGTAGGCGAAGGCGATGTTCTTGATCTTCTGGATGCCGAGCAGGCTGATGGCGTGGGAGATGGTGCGCACCTTCTGCGGGAAGCCGTAGTAGGGAGAGTTGGCCACCTTGAGGATGTGGGTCGACAGCAGGGGATCCCGCTCGATCACCTTCTTGATGTCGGAAAAAAACGAGGTGGGGTTCTTCTCCTCGAGCTCGACGATTTCGTAGAGGGATTTCGACAGGGTCGGCAACCGGACGGATCGAATCAGTTCCTCTTTGTGAAGCATCGCTGGCCCGCTGCGGAGCCGGAAAAATTATATGTCATTTGCCCGTCGATTACAAGGCGGAGCGCGGTGATCTCCCCCCTGCCGCTCCCCGGCCGGGGGGCAACGGCGAGGTTGCCCGCAAACCGGGTTTCCCCTTACAATCTGCCCATGCCTTACCCGGAGATCGATCGCCTGGTCCGCTCCCGTCGTCGCACCATCGCCCTGGTGGTCACCGCCGAGGCCCGCCTCGAAGTGCGTGCCCCCTGGTTCACCCCCCTGGCGAAGTTGCAGGCTCTGGTCGAGCAGAAGGGGGAGTGGATCCGTCGCAAGCAGACCGAAATGGCCGCCCGGCCCCAGATCAACCGTGGTCCATTGCGGGTGGGGGATCCCTTTTTTTTGCTGGGAAAACGCTTCGAACTGGAGCTGGAGGATCGGCTTTGTCCCGCCATCCTCTGGACCGATCGTTTGACCTTGGCCACCCAATCGCTGGGGCGGGCAAGAGAGTTGCTGGAAGCCTGGTACCGGGTGGAGGCGCGCCGGTTTCTGCGGCAGCGGCTGGACCACTGGAGCGGCCTTTTGGGGTGCGGGGCGGTGCCGTTGAAGATCACCGGTGCCAGAAAGCGCTGGGGGTCGTGTTCGCCCCGCAAGGGAATCTGCCTGAGCTGGCGCCTGCTGATGGCTCCCCCGGCGGTGATCGACTACGTGGTGGTCCACGAGTTATGCCACCTCCGCCATCCCGACCACTCCTCCCGCTTCTGGGCGGCGGTGCGGGCAACGCTGCCCGATTACCGGCAACGGCAACTCTGGTTAGGTCAGGAGGGGCGCTGGCTGGGCTGGTGACGGTCAGTCGGGGGCGATTTCGGGGATCTTGACCACCACCAGGGTGGAGTCGTCGTGGGCCGGGGTGGAGCCGACGAATCGGGCCAGCGAGTGGCGGATGGCTTCGGCGATCTCCCCTGCGGGGCGTTCCCGGTGAAGGTGGACCACCTCCTCCAGCCGGGGCAGTTCGAACTCTTCCTGACGTTCGTTGCGGGCTTCGGTCACCCCGTCCGAGAAGAGGACGAACACGTCGCCGGGGTGGGTTTCCAGGGTCAGTTCCAGCAGGTTGTCGGCAAAGACCCCGTTGCGGCTGAGACCCAGGGCGATCCCTCCTGGAGCCAGCCGCTGCGGAGCCCCGCCGTCTCCGGGCTGGAAGAGGATCGGCAAGTGGCCTGCCCGGCAGATGATGGCTTGCCTTTCGGCGGGCAGGAACCGGCAGCAGACCATGGTGATGAAACTCTTGCGATCGTCGGTGTAGGAGAGGTGGTTGGCGTGGATGAGCAGGTCGCGGGGAGAGAGGATCCCCTGCTGGTAAGCGGAGCGGAAAATCCCCTGGATGCGGGTGACGAACAGGGCCGCGGCGATCCCCTTGCCGGCGACATCGGCCAGGATGACGTGAATGGGGGGGGAAGGGGAGGGCGAATTCCCCGGGATCAGGAAGTCGTAGTAATCGCCGCCGACCTCGCTCGCGGGCAGGTACAGCCCGGCGATGTCGAGGCTGGGCGTGGCGGGCACCCGCGCCGGCAGGAGGTGTTGCTGGATGCGGCGGGCCAACTCCAGGTCGTGGGTCATCCGTTCGGTCTGCAGGGCGATTTCGGTCAGGCGGGTGTTTTCCAGCGCCACCGCGACCTGACGGGAGAGGGCTTCGATGAAGGTGATGTCGTTGGTGCGGAAGTTGTCTTCGGACTGCTTTTCGCCCAGCAGAAACAACCCCTGGATTTCACCTTTCAGCAGCAGGGGGTGGATGAAGTAGATCCCGGCCTTGCCCAGTTGCGGAAACGGGCAGGCAGCGCACACCGCCATTGGTTCCCGTACCCCGGCCAGCATCCCGGCCAGGTCGAGGGTGGCCAGCCGGTTCTGCTGCTCTTCGGAGAATCCGCCCACGCCACCCAGCACCAGCCCCTCCCCGTGGCGGACCAGCAGGGCCACCCCCTTGAGTTTCATCAGTCTGGGTAATTCCCGGGTGACCGCTTTCGCCAATTCCTGGACAGTGAGCTGGGCGGCGATCACCGCCGCCATCTCGGTGATGATGTGGTGGTAGTCGTATTCCCGCTTGAAGAATTCGCCGGCCAGCCAGCGCCGGGAGAGTCGCCAAAGCAGGTAGATCGAGACGAATGCCGCGATCCCCGCCGCCATGATCAGAGGGCGCTCGGAAAAGCCGGGCGCTGACTTGCTGCCGATCTCGATGCCGGTGCGGGAGATCCGCACCCCGGTGTCGCCCAGCGACAGCAGGTTGAGCTGGGCCAGCACGCTGATCAGGGCGTACAGCCAGAAACCGCCCAGTACGGCGGAAAAGACCGAGTGGAGGACGCTGCGCCGGATCACGAAGCCGAGGCCGAACAGCCGGTGGCGGAAGATCAGGTAGAAGTAGGCCAGCGGCACGGTGAACACCAGCAGGAAGGCCAGGTTGGTCAGCCGGGGCAGGGTCTGGGCGATCAGGCCGTTCGACACCAGGGCGAGGATCAGGATGCCCCACGACCGTTGGACGATGCGCCGGATTCGCAATTTCTCTTTGGGGACCCGGGCGGTGAGGCGGTTCAGGAACAGGGCGACCAGCAGGGGGGCCAGCACCAGCAGGGCCATCGAGAGGAGGTTGGTCCAGGCAAGGGAGAGGCGCAGGCGAAAATCGACCAGCACCACCAGCGCCAGAAACGACAAGGCGGCCACCCCGTAGTTGAAGACCAGAAAAATCCGCAGTCTGCGGCGGGAGAGGTGGCCAGGATCGAGAGCGACGCCCGAGTGGAACACCAGGGCGATCGAGAGGGGGATGATCAGGATGCGGAAGTGGGTGAAGAGGTTTTCGGGCCCGGCATAGATGATTCCCGACAGGGATTGGGCCGAGACGATCAGGGCCAGGCTGAACAGGCGGGCCTCGGGCAGGTGGGGGACGCGCAGGGCCACGAACAGGCCCAGCCCGGTCATCAACAGGGCGAACAGGATCGCTTCCAGGGCTTGAAAGGGGAGCCCGATGCGAGCCGCCTGTACGGTCAACGTCATCGCCTGCTTGCCGCGCAGGATGTCGTAGCGCATCTTCTCGCCCGGTCGGTAGCTGCGCAGGATGCGGTCGGCCTCGAGGGCGTTCTGGAATCGCCGGCCGTTGATGGCCACGATGAGATCGCCCACCTTCATCCCCGCCCGGTCGGAAGCTCCGCCGGGCAACACCTGGATCACCTTCACCTGCGCGGTGTTGCCGGCAAACACGTTCTCGTCGGTGACCCGGGTGGCGGCCCGCCGGATCGATTCGGCCAGCATCCCCAGAAGGAAGAGGGTCACCACGACCAGGCAGAACACAAACCAGCGGGATGCTGGCAGGTGGGGGGCAGTCCTGGTCCCGAAAGGTTTCATGTCGCCATTCTAGCCAAAAGGAGACGAGGATACAACGTTTTTATGGTGGGAACGGTCGTTGCTGGAACGACGTTTTGTCGGCGGGCGGGAAGGCCCCTGGCCGGTGAAACCATTGTCAGCGGTGGTTGGATTTGCTACAATGCCCCCCATGGTCCCTTCGAGATTTCCCCGTTTCTGGCAGCGTGGTCGTGATTTTCTGGGGGTCGACGTCCCCCTGATCGCTGGCGCCATGACCTGGATCTCCGATTCCCGGTTGGTTGGCGAGGTGTCGGCGGCAGGGGCCTTCGGGGTGCTGGCCGGAGGGGCGATGCCGGTGTCCGAGTTGCATGCCGAAATCGACCGCCTGCAAGGGGTGGTCCCCTCCTATGGGGTCAACCTGATCACCATCGGCCCCAGGTACCAGGAGCATCTGGCCGCGGTGTGCTCGCGTCGGGTCCCTTTCATCGTCTTTGCCGGCAGTTTCCCCCGTCGGGAAGAAATCGAACAGGCCAAGGCCTCGGGGGCCAAGGTGATGTGCTTTGCCTCCACCGATTCGATCGCCGAGCGGATGATCCTCTACGGAGCCGATGGCCTGATCCTGGAGGGGAGCGAGTCGGGGGGGCACGTCGGCCACGTCTCGACCATCGTCCTGATCCAGCAGGTGTTGTTCCAGTTCCCCCAGGTGCCGATTTTTGTGGCCGGCGGCATCGCCACCGGGCCGATGATCGCCCACCTGCTGCTGATGGGGGCTGCCGGGGTGCAGATGGGGACCATCTTTGCCATGGCCGAGGAGAGCCCAGCCCACCCGAAATTCAAGGAGCGCTACGTCCGGGCCCGGGCCCGCGAGGCGATGGACACTCCCCAGTACCACTCCAGCTTGCCGGTGGTCGCGGTGCGGGCCCTGAAAAACGAGGGCACCGAAGCGTTCGGCAGGCTTCAGCTCGAACTGCTGGGCAAACTGCAACGGGGCGAGGTCACCCGTCAGGAAGCCCAGTACGAGGTCGAGCGCTTTTGGGCGGGGGCACTACGCCGCGCGGTGCAGGACGGGGATATCGAACAGGGGTCGCTGATGGCCGGCCAGAGCGTCGGTTTGATTTCCGCAGTCCGGCCGGTGCGGGAAATCGTCAGCACCCTGACCCGCGAGGCTGAGGAGACGTTCGCCCGCCTGGGGCTTGCCCCCTGACCGGCGGCCGCCAGGAGCTCCCCATCGGGCCCATTCGCCAGGCTTACTTTACCGAAAACCAGGCCTCCCAGGTCGCTGGAAAGTGGATCGCTGCGGTGCGGGCCACCACCGGCAGGCGCGACCCTCTTCTCTGCCCCGAGCGGGCGGCCCTGGTGGTCCTGGACATGCAGGCTTTTTTCCTCGATCCCCTGGCTCCGGCCTTCAGCCCTTCGGCGCCGGCGATCGTCCCGCTGATCGCCTCGCTGGTCGATTCCTTTCTGCGGGCAAACAGGCCGGTAATTTTCACCCGCCACCTCGACCGGCCCGATCGTCCCGGCAGCATGAGCCGATGGTGGCGACGACCGATCGTGGCCAAAGACCCGGCGAGCCGGCTGATCGAACCCTTTTGCCACCCGGGGGGCAAGGTGATCGGCAAACGGCAGTACGATGCGTTTCACGGCACTCCGCTGGCCTCTTTGCTGCGGCAGCACGGCACCGGGCAGGTGGTGATCACCGGGGTGATGACCCACCTCTGTTGCGAAACCACCGCCCGCAGCGCGTTTGTGCGCGGCTTCGAGGTCTTTTTTCCGGCCGATGCCACTGCTACCACCCGGGCTGATTTCCACCAGGCCACCTTGCTCAACCTGGGGCATGGATTCGCCACCCTCTCTCTCTCCGCCGACCTCCAGGCCCGGTTCCCATCCCGATGAACCACCCGGTGGCCGTTATCGGGGCCGGACCTGCCGGAATGTCTGCCGCCATCCAACTCGCCCGGCTGGGCATCGACCCGCTGGTCTTCGAGCGCCATCGTCCCGGGGGGCTGTTGTGGAACGCTTTTTCGGTGGAGAACTATCCCGGGTTTCCCGAAGGCATTTCGGGCCCCGATCTGGTGGAGCGCTTCCGCCGCCAGTTCGTGCGCTGGGTGCCCCACTGGCTTGGCGAAGAAGCCTTGATGGTCGGTCGGGAGGGCTCCCTCTTCCGTGTGCGAACCCACCGCAGCGAGTATTCGGTAGGCCGGGTGATTTTGGCCAGCGGCACCCGTCCGGGCCCCGTCCACGGGATCGAGATCGATCCCTCGGCGGCAAACCGGGTGTTTCGGGATGTCGGCTCGATTCCCCACCGTTTCCCAGGAGAGTGGGTGGTGGTCGGAGGGGGAGACGCCGCCTTCGATCATGCCTTGTGGCTGGCCGAATCTGCTACGGTGTCGCTTTTCATGCGTGGAGCCCAACCCCGGGCACTCCCCCTGCTCCGGGAACGGGCCCGGTGTCACCCCCAAATCCGGGTGCGGGCCGGGGTGACGGTTGTTGCCGTGCGGTCCGGGCCAGCGGGAGGGCTCGGCATCGAGATCCTGCACCGGGGCCGGCCAGAATCGGTTTTTGCAGGCGGGGTGGTTTTGGCCCTTGGGCGGGAGGCCGAGACCGGTTGCCTGGCCACGGAACTGGTTGCAAGTGAAGGCGGCGAGCCTTGCCCCGGCCTGATTTGGGTGGGAGACGTGGCCCACGTGCCCTTTCGCCAGGTGGCGATCGCGGTGGGCGACGGGGTGCGTGCGGCCTTGCGGGTGGAACGCGAGTTGCTTCGAGGAGGCTAGGTTGGAAATTCTGGTGAGTGGAAGTGAGGACCATGTTTCCCGGGTCTACGTGGCCGAGTTGAGGCCGGGCAAGTGGGTGGAGTTTGCCGAGGCCATAGCCCGTCCGCTGCCGATCGAAAAGAAGTGGGTGTTGCTGGTCTCCACCCTGTTCGGCTGCCCGGTACGTTGCCTGATGTGTGACGCGGGGTTTTATTACCGCGGGCGTTTGTTTCCGGAAGAGATCTTTTTCCAGATCGAAAACCTCCTGTACAGGCGCTTTTCCGCCGGGGCAGAGATCCCGGTCGAAAAACTGAAGATCCAGTTTTCCCGGCTGGGCGATCCGGCGATGAATCCCGCGGTTCTCGACGTGCTGCGGGCGTTGCCGGGACGCATCCGGGCCCCGGGGTTGATTCCATCCTTGTCCACCATTGCCCCGGCCCATGCCGCCGGCTTTCTCGAGGAACTCGCGGTCATCAAGGATACGCTCTACCCGCAGGGACGTTTTCAGATGCAATTCTCGATCCATACCACCGACCCCGACCTCCGCCGGCAGATCATCCCGGTGCCGACCTGGGATTTCGATCAGATCGCCCGCTACGGCGAACGGTTTTTTCGCCAGGGCGACCGGCGGATCACCCTCAACTTCGCCCTTTTGCGGGGAGCTCCGCTGGAGGCCGACGTGCTGGCCCGCCACTTCGATCCGGCACTCTTCGTGGTCAAGGTGACTCCGGTGAACCCCACCTACCACGCCCAGGCCGGCGGGCTGGAGTCCCGACTGACCCACGATGGCGGCGATGGTGCGGCGAAAGAGATCGAAGCGTTGCGGCAGGCCGGATTCACGGTGATCCCCAGCATGGGTGACGCCGAGGAGAACGCAGTGGGCAGTAATTGCGGGCAATCGCTGATCCGTCACCTGGGGCAGGAACGCCCGCTGGCGGACGGCTACCTGGAAGGGGTCATTTCTCTGGTCGGGGAGGAGGTGGCGGCGCCGAGTGGACGTTGGTCAGGGTCCCCGTCCGGTAATCGAGTTCCGACCCCAGCGTCGAGTGAGGGATGAGGTAGATGCCCAGCCAGACCAGGGTGGCCATCAGCAGCCAGACGCGTCGGCTCTTGCCCCAGACCACCGCCGCGATCCAGACTACCGTCGCCACCAGCACCTTGGTGTCGGTCAGGTCGGAGCCCAGGGGGAACCCGGTCCAGTAGTGGCCGAAGGCGTACTTCTGCACCAGCGGCCCCAGCCATAGTCCGCCGAGCACCATCACCGCCAGGGTGATCCAGGGGAGGATCCTTGCTTGTGAGCCGGGGCGCAGGGCTTCGAGCCCGGTGCGGACCACCAGCAGGATGCCGGCGAACATGAATACGATGTGGGCGATCAATACGGTGGCGGGCACTGCCCCCTTGAAGCGGGCCACCACCGGCGGTCCCGCCGGAATGCGGATCTCGTTGCCGGTAGGGGGTTTCAGGACGACGAAGTACTCGATCTTGCCCGCCGGGGGCTGACCGGCGATCTTCGCCGAAAAAGCCCCGTCCTGCCAGGGCATGGACACGCGGCTCCACTCTTCCCCGGTGGCGAAGCGCCGGTGGTTCAGGGTGGCGGTCAATCCCCGGGAAGGGATACGCACGGCCACCGGCAGGGGGGTGTGGGCGGTCTGGCTGCGCAGAAACCGGTAGGTCGCCTGCTCGCCCTCCACGGCCAGCCGGCCGCGGACCGGGTGGGTCGGCCCGGTCAGCCGCTGGAAGACGGCAATCGACAGGGTCAGGACGAAGGCCAGCGTCCACAGCAGCACCGTTTTTTTTCGTGGCGTCATGCCCGCCCTTATACCCAATCGGCTCCCCGATGTCAACGGTCGGGATCGGTGCCGCGCAGCAGCAACCCTTGTGAGTCCTCGCTGTCGAGGATGACCGTCATGCCCAGGGGGACGGTGGCCGCCCGGTCGGCGTGGCCGAGCGGAACCTCGCCGATCACCGGAAAGCCGAACGGGCCAAACAGGGTCCGCACCTCCCCCCAGAACTCCTCCCGCTCCGTTTCGCCGGCAAAGCAACGCGGAAAAGTGCCCAGTACCATCCCGGCCAGGTCCTGGCAGAGGCCGCTGGCCGCCACTTGCCACAACAGGCGGTGCAGCCGGTAGGGGCGTTCACCGACATCCTCGAGCAACAGCACCGTGCCGGCGGTGACGGGCAGGAAGGGCGTCCCCAGCAGCGAGGCGAAGTTGGTCAGACACCCTCCCAGGATGGGGGCACTGACCTGCCCGGGCAGGATCTCCCGGCCAGTCAGGGCGATCTCACCCCAGCGCCCGGCCAGGGCCAGTCGCAGGGAGGGTTCGTCGTAGCGGCGTTCGGCCAGGTTGGAGTAAACCATGGGGCCGTAGAGTACCGGGGCTCCCCCCCGGGCCATCAGGGCCCACAAGAGGTAGCTGGCATCGGAGGAGCCGATCAGCGGCAGGGGGTTGGCCCCGGGCAGGCGACTCAGCATGGGGAGCAGCCGGCCGGCACCGTACCCTCCCCGTCCCGCCCAGACGGCACGGATGCGCAGGTCGTCCCAGTACCCTTCCAGGGTGCCGAGCACCGCCTCGGCTTCGGCGGCAAAGTAGGAGGTCGGGGAGGGCGGCGCCAGCGGCCGCACCGGTTGCCACCCCAGCCGGCGCAGTTCGGCTTCGCCATCGCCGAGAAAGGGTTCACGTGCCGGAGAAGATGCCAGCAGGATGCCCACGGCATCTCCGGGACTCAGCAGGGGAAAGTTCATACGTCCTCCCATTCCATGCTGACCTTGCCGCCGCCCGCATCCCCATTGGCCAGGACCAGGGTGCCGTGATGCAACTCGGCGATTCGCCGGGTGATGAAAAGCCCCAGTCCCGACCCCCCTTCCCGGGTGGATGCGGGGGATTCCAGCAGGGTTTCGAGCAATCCGGGCGAAAAGCCCGGGCCGCTGTCGGTGACGGTGATCCGGTGGCGACCCTGCTCGCTCGCCAGTTGGACCGAAATCTCCCCCCCGGCCGGATTCAGGGCTTCCACGGCGTTGAGCAGGAGGTTCTTGAGGGCCTGGCGGATCTTGAGGCGGTCGGCCGACACCGGCAGGGGGTGTCCGGTGCCGCTGGCGACGAACCGCAAGCCGGGATGCAACGGGGAAAGTCCGGCCAGCTCTTCACGTACCATCGCGGCCAGGTCGAACGATTCGGCGTGGATCTCGTCGAGCCGGGCCAGATCGAGAAACCCGTGGGCCACCTTCTGCAGGTGGTCGGTCTCCTCGATGATGAAGCGCACCGCCTGGGCGATCTGCTCGCCCTCGGAATGCTTTTCCGCCCGCAGCAGGTGTCCGATCTGCTCAGCCGACAACCGGATCGGAGTCAACGGGTTCTTGACCTCGTGGGCCACCCGCCGCCCCAGTTGGATCACCGTTTTCATGCGGGCGATCTCGCGCACCGATTTCTGCTGTTCGGCGATGCCGTGGATCATGGCGTTGAACCCCTCGACCAGTTCCCGCCACTCGATGTCGCGCGGGATGGTCGGGAAAGGGGAGAGGTCTCCTCGCTCCACCGCGGACATGCGGTCGTTCACCGCGTGGATCGGGGCGAGCAACCGTTTGCGGAAAAAAACCGCCGAGCCGGTGCCAGCCGCCAGCAGCAGGAAGAAGAGAGTCAGCATGAAGTCGGCGTAGTCGCTGGAGATGCGGTCCCGCTCCAGAGACTGCTCCGGGGTGTCGAGGTCGACCACCGTTTCCGGAGTCAGGGCGAAAGTCGAGTGCAGCCGGCCCCCGCGCGGGGTGATCTCGAAGGGCTGCCGGTTGCGGACCAGCGCCTCCAGGATCCCCGAGTGCAGGTGGATGGGGATCTCCGAGCGAAGCAGGGCGCGGTTGTCCGAAGTGAGGGTGAGGATCCCCTTTTCGTACAGGTGGATGCGGGTGTTCAGGACGCCAGCGAGCCAGTAGAGATTGGTCTGGGTGATTTCTCCGCTCTGGGCCCGCAGGTTTTCGAGCAGCCCGCGGGCGGTGCGGCCCTTCTCGAGCATCGTTTCCCCGAGCTGCCTGTCCAGCTCGCGGCGGTTGTAGTTCACCGACACCACGGCGAACAGTCCGGCGGTGGCGATGACCAGGGCGGTGAGCAGGGCGAAGACCTTGGCCGAGTAGGAGCGGAAAAACCCCCGCCACTGGAGGCGGGCGATCTCCGAACCGTAGACCAGCAGCAGCAGGACCAGCATGGCCAGCAGTGCGCGGATGGTTCGCGATACCAGGGTGAAGAGCGCGGGGTGGCGGTGGAACAGCAGGGATACCTGGGTGGGGGTCGAGAAGACGATGCCCCGGTAACGGGTACCGAGCTGGCTGAAGGTGATCCAGCGGTTCTTGGACTGGAGCAGGGCGGGCAGGTTCAACAGGGAGATGTTGTCGGGATTCTCCAGGATCTGCTGCTTGCCGTCGAACACCACGTAGCCCAGGTCGGAGCCCGAGAAACGGGGGGCCGAGGGGGCCCGGCCCGATTCGCCGAGCAGCAGGCTGGGGGTGTCGAGGACCTGGATCTGCAAGGTGCCCAGCAGGCGTTCGCCGGCGAACACCTGGATGGAGGCGAGGGCCACCAGGAAATTCCGTCCGAACAGGTCTGCTGGCACCTCCTCGACGTGCCAGAAGGGGAAGAGGTCGGTGGGCGGAGGTACATCGAGGTAGGGAATCTGGTGGGAAAATGACGCCAGGGGCCTGCCTTCCGGGGAGATCGCGTGGATCCCCATGGCCATGCCCTCGCGGGCGACCAGGCTGTTCCTCCAGATCGCTGCCAGCAGCGGCTCGGCCCCGGGCTGGAAGTAGGTCTCCAGCGGGACCTGGCTCGAGTTGAAATCGTAGACGATCTCGCGGGCCATCAGTTTGGCGTAATGGCTCTGGCTGGTCATCAGGTAGCGGAGGTGGTGGGTGAGGTAGTCCTCCAGGGCCAGGGCCTGCCAGCGGGTACCCGGGACGGTGATCAGCAGGGCGGCGGCGACGGCGAAGAGCAGCCGGCGGGGCCAGGGGGCGGGTCGGATCATCGTCAGCGGGGGCAGGCAGACCCAGGGCAGGGCGGCCAGTGCCGACAGGCCCGCCTGGGTGTGGAACCAGAGCAGGAAGAGGATGCCGGCGGGCAGCCAGGTCCATCGCCAGCGACCATCGGGCTTGCGGGCTTGTTCCAAAAGCAACAGGGGCAGCAGGAACAACCCCGACAGGGTCATCAGCAGCATCAGGGCGCTGGGTGAGAAGGGACTGGCCTCGAAGGGGAACACCGCCCCGGTGATCAGAACCCGGGCGCAGAGGGCCGCCACCCCCGACAGCAGGAAAAACAGCACGATGCCGGGGAAATGGGGCAGCGGCCACAACTTGCGGCGCCCCCACGCCAGCAGGAACAACAGGGTGGTCACGGCGAGCAGGGGGTAGAGGGTCGAACGCAGGAAGACTCCCCCCGGTAACACGATGGCCAGGTCGGTTGGCGCATGTCGCACGGCCAGCGTGAGAACGCCCGCGAGGGTTGCCGGCGGGGCGAGGAGACTCCGCCTGCGAGGACCTGCCCCGGCAAAGCCCAGGGCGGCGAGCAGCAGGAGCCAGGGGACGGCCCGCCGCCGTTTCCTGCGCAATTCGTCCTGCCAGTCGGATCCGCGG
Organism: uncultured Clostridia bacterium; assembly: GCA_964614865.1. GTDB lineage: Bacteria > Acidobacteriota > Aminicenantia > UBA2199 > UBA2199 > CAZTNO01. The sequence continues at coordinate 2,441 of CAZTNO010000039.1, read as the reverse complement.
ATCGCCCAGCGCACGATCAACTGCCCGGTCGAACCCTGGAGGGGCCCCTCCAGGCGGAATACGCCGCCCGGGGCGGTATCGAACTGCGAGGGGGAGGCTGCCGAGCCCGGGGGACGGAGGATCAGGTCCAGTTCGCCGCCGAACCGGTCGAAGTGGCGGCGGATGGGGCGTTCCTGGAGCGAAAACAGGCGACCAACGTAGTACTGGTGCGCCGCGGTTCGCACCTGTAAAAAAAGCTGATCGCCCTTGCCGAGCAAGGCCCAGCCGGTGGCGGGATTCTCCGCCCCGATCTTGAAGAAGTAGATTTCGCCGACGGTGGCGGTGATGACCCCTTCCCGTTCCCAGAAGAGGGCCTCCCCCTCGCGCAGGTCGCCCGGCCGCAGAGGGCGTTGCCCGTGAAGGCGGGCGAGGCTCGCGGCACGGTTCTGACGCAACCGGAGTTTGCCCGCGAAGCGGTCGCCCGCATAGGCCAGCGTCCTTTCCATCTCCCTGCGCACCGCGGTTTCATCGACCGCCGGGGGGGGGAGAAACCAGAGCCCTGCCGCCAGCACCGCCAGCGTGATCGCCGCGGGGAAAATCAGAACCTTCGTCCGCGCAGCGAGTAGACGGCCCATTCGCCATCCTTGACCATGAAGAAGATGAACTTGTAGGCCTGGAGTTCGCCGGTCAGCCGGTTCTTCCAGACCACGTCGAGAGCCTGCACCGCGAGATTGTCCTCCACCTGGATCGAGGACCACTCGATGCGGCTGGCTTCGAGCGGGGCGATCGCCCGGCAGAAATCGGCGGCGGCGATGCGGCGCGGCAGGAACCCCTTCAAGGAGAGGGGCGCTTCGAGGTCGAATTCAACCCGCGGGCGCAGGGTCTGGGCCAGCACGACCGGGTTCCTTTCGACCAGGGCGCGCTGGATCGAGGGCTCGAGCAGGTAGTGTTGGGTGAGGACGAACAGGGAGAGCAGGATCGACATGCCCGTCAGAAACGGAGCAGGCTGTGCACGTCGTATCCGGCGAGCTGGTCGCGCCCGTGCAGGAACTCCAGCTCCACCAGGAATTCGATGGCCACCACCCGGCCCCCCAGGCGTTCGACCAGCCGGGCGGCGGCCCTGGCCGTGCCGCCGGTGGCCAGCAGATCGTCGACGATCAGCACCGTTTCTCCGGCGCCGATGGCGTCCTGGTGGATCTCCAGGGCATTCGTGCCGTATTCCAGCGAGTACTCCTCGCGCAGGGAGAGGTACGGGAGCTTGCCCGGCTTGCGGGCCGGGATGAAACCGCAACCGAGCTTGGTGGCCATCACCCCGCCCAGGATGAAGCCGCGCGACTCGATCCCCAGCACCTTGGCCACCGGGGTGTCGAGGTGCTTCTTCACCATCTGCTGGATGGCGGTGCGAAAGGCGTCGCCGTCGGCCAGCAGGGGGGTGATGTCCTTGAACTGGATGCCCGCCTTGGGGAAATCGGGGACGTTGCGGATGAAGCGTTCGAGATCCATGTCACCTCCTCGGCGGGCCCATCATAAACCATCGGCGGGCAATTGGAAACCCCGTCCGCTCCCCTCAGGGCAGGTGGAGAGGCAGCAGAGGGGCCAGGCTGCGCAGGGCGGCGGCGCGGTGGGAGAGGCGGTTCTTCTCCTCGGCCCCGAGTTCGGCGAAGCTTTTCCCCAGGGGGGGGTAGAAGAAGACCGGGTCGTAGCCGAAACCGCCGGTGCCCCTGGGGGCGCCGAGGATCTCCCCCTCGACCGTCCCCTGCTGACTGGCCAGCACCTCGCCGTCCCGGGCCAGGCAGACGTGGCAGACGAAGCGGGCGCGTCGATCGGTCCTGCCCGCCATTTCGGCCAGCAGGCGGGCGATGCGCTGCGCGTCGCTGGCGTTTTCGCCGCCGTAGCGGGCCGAGAGCACGCCGGGACGGCCATTCAGGGCGGTGACTTCCAGCCCCGAGTCGTCGGCCAGGGTCGGCAGGCCGGTCAGCCGGGAGTAACCGATCGCCTTGAGGGCGGCGTTGGCGGCGAAGGTCGCGCCGGTTTCGGCGACCTGCTCGCGGATTCCCGTCTCGTTCAGCGAGCGGAACGGCAAGTCGGGTAAAAATGGGCGCAGGATGGCGGTCATCTCGCGGAACTTGCCTGCGTTGAAGGTGGCGATCAGCAGGGGGGTCAAAGCTGTTCGCTCTGAATCTCGACGATCCCCTGCACCGGCATCACCCGTTCCAGGAACGCGCGGCTCTTGGTCTCCGAGGTGGAGATCACCAGTTCGATTTCATAGCGGGGGCCCTGCCGGGTCACCCGCCAGGAGCGAGGGTGGATCTGCAACTCGGTGAGGATGGTCCGCACGTCGAACAGCACCGCCGCCCGCCCTTCGGTGGTGATGGCGTAGACACTCGTCTGGCGGTTCTTTTCGAGCAGGGAAGAGAGGGTGCGGAACAGGGTCAATACCGTCACCACCAGCAGTTCGATAA
>CAZTNO010000038.1:0-15089 GCA_964614865.1 uncultured Clostridia bacterium | reverse complement strand
AAGGTGATGCGGGCATTGGCGGTCTGCTGAGACTCGAGCGAGGTGACGATCACCAGGGTGCCCGTCTCTTTTTTTTCGGCATCGCGGATGCGGTAGCGGAACAACTGGCAGGAGCGTTTGCCCAGGCTGATCTTCTCGATCTGCAGGTCGTCTTTGGGCGGGTCGCCTTTCGCCAGCACGTACTTTTCACCCACATCGCCCAGCATCTCCCCTTTCAGGTTCAGCACCTGGGCATGGATGATGGCCGGGTCTTTGGTGAGGCTCTTGAGGATCGACTTGATCCCGTCCTTGTCCTCGAAGGTCAACGGGGCGAGCAGCCCCTCCGATTGGATCACCGAGATGGCCCGGCCCTTCTCTTCGGTGATGCGGCCGATCTGGCGGCTGGAGATGTACAGCGAGGAAAAGATCATCACCACCAGCAACAGGAAAACGATGCCGATCACCGGGACGGTGATCTTGAACTTCAGACTCTTTTTCATGGGACCTCCGGGGTGGAGCGGACGGGGATTTTGGGTGCCGGCGAGGGGCGCCGGTTCCGCCTCGATCTGTCTTGCCACATGGTGAAATTCATAACACAGCCAATGGTTATTTTCAAGGGGAAATCGGTCAGCGCCGGACCAGGCGGCGGAAGCTGGCCAGCGACCCGGTGACCACCACCGCGAGGATGGCCACCAGCGCCAGCAGGTCCTTCCAGAAAAAGGAGAGGCCGTTGCCCTTCAGGAAGACCTCGCGCACCACCTTCATCATGTAGAACATCGGGTTGACGGCCACCAGCGGGCGCAAGGCGGGGGGGGTGTTCTCCACCGGGGTCATGAAGCCCGACAGCAGCAGGAAGGTGATCATGCAGAACCAGGCAAAGAACATCCCCTCCTGCTGGGTGCTGGCCAGGGTGGAGATGAGCAGCCCGAGGGCGAGCATGGTGAACTGGTAGACCAAAATGGCCAGGGCCAGGTCGGGGATGGGGCCCTGCAGCGGCACGCCGAAGATGCCAATCACCGCGCCGATGCTCAGGGCCAGGCTGGCCATCGCCAGCAGCACCACCGGCACCGCTTTGCCCAGGTAGATCTCGATCGGGTGCAAAGGGGAGATCCGCAGGGTGTCGAGGGTCTGCTGCTCTCGTTCACGCACCACCCCCATGGCCCCCAGGAAGAGCGACAGCACGGTGACCAGCATCACCGCCAGCCCTGGCCCCATGTAACGGATGCTGCGCAGGTCGGGGTTGAAGCGGAACAGCGGCCGGGTCTCGATCGGAGGGGCCTGGGAGCGTCGGGCCAGGTCGCGCAGCAGGTAGTTTCGCACGATGCCGTTGAAGTAGCCGGCGGCGATCATCGAGGTGTTGGAATCGATCCCGTCCATCAGGATCTGCACCTCGGGGTAGGGGAGGCGCCGCGTCCCCCGGTCGGGGCCGTCGCGCAGTACGATCACCGCCTTCACTTCGCCCCGGCGCAGCTTCTCCATCTCCCCCCCCGGCTGGCGCCGGACCGCCTTCACCGCGAACTGCGGGGTGATCTGCAGGCGTCGCACCAGGTCGGCGGCAGCCCGGGTCGACGAGCCGTTGACCACCTCTACCGGGATGTGGCGGATGTCGGTGGTCAGCACGTGGCCCAAAACCAGGATCTGCACCACCGGCATGACGAACATCATCGCCACCAACTGTTTTTGCCGGAAGATCTCGATCAGTTCCTTGCGTACCAGGTAGCGGAGTCTCAATTTGGGTTCCTCCGCTGGTGGGTGAAGCGGGACGTCGCCGCCATCATCATCACCGTCGAGAACAACACCATCATCGCCCCCTCCAACCAGAAGGCGGAGAGCGGCGCCCCCTTCAGCACCACTCCGCGGATGATGCGCAGGAAGTAGGTGGCGGGGACCAGCTGGGCGACCCCCTGCAAAAGCCAGGGCATCGAGTCGATCGGAAAGATGAAGCCCGACAGCATGATCGAGGGGAGCATGGTGATCAGCAGGGTGGCGATCATGGCGATCCGCTGGTCGGGGGCGATGGTCGAGATCAGGATGCCGAAACTCAGCCCGCACAGCAGGTAGAGGAGCGAGAAGAGCAGCAGCACGGTGAGGTTGCCGCGAAACGGGATGCCGAACCAGAAGCGGGAGAAGAGGAAGATGATCAGGCCGGTGAGGCCGGCCACCAGCATGTAGGGCAGGGTCTTGCCGGCGATGATTTCGCCCGAACTCAGCGGCGAGATGAACAGCAAATCGAGCGTGCCCGTCTCCCGCTCGCGGGCGACCGAGATCGAGGTGAGCAGAGCCGAGATCATCAGCAGCAGGATGGCGATCAGCCCGGGGATGAAGAAGTAGGAACTGCGCACCTCGGGGTTGTAGAAGGTCTGGGTGGATATCTTGATCAGGTCCTGCAGGCCGGCCCGCTCGAGCAAATAGCTTTGTACCACCTGCTCGCAGTACTGGTAGACCAGGTTGCCCACGTTGGAGTCGCTGCCGTCGATGATCAGCCCCAGCGGAGCGGTCCTTTTCTGGGCGGCCAGCCGGGCGAAGTCGGTCGGGAAGACCAGCACCGCCTTCACTGTCCCGGCGCGCAGCATGGCCTCGGCGTTGGCCAGCGGATCGGCCGGGCCGACGGCAGGATGGACCACGAAGGTCTTGTTCGCTGCGAAGCGTTCCAGCAGCTCCTGCGACAGGGGGCTGCGGGAGCTGTCGATCACCGCGGCGTCGATGCGGCTCAGGTCGTAGGAGATCGAGTAGCCGTAGATGAAGATCATGAACACCGGCATGACGAAGACGATGGTCAGGCTGCGCGGGTCGCGCAGGATGTGGCGGAATTCCTTGCGGGCAACGGGGCTAATTCGTGACATGGTTTTCGATCGCCTGTTTGAACAGGGCCTCCACCGTGGGCACACCGTGTTCTTCCAGCAGGGTGGCGGGCACCCCCTCGAGGATCTTCCGGCCCCGGTCGATGATCAGGATGCGGTCGGCGTACTCGGCTTCGTCGAGGTTGTGGGTGGTGACCAGGATCGTCTTGCCCAGCCGCTTGAGGCGGTAGATCTCCTGCCAGAAGGATCGCCGGGTGCCCGGGTCGACCCCCGAGGTGGGTTCGTCGAGCAGGATCACCTGCGGATCGGTCAGCAGGCTTACGAACAGGGCGATCGATTGACGCACCCCGGGTGGCAGGTCGGAGGTCTTCAGGCGCAGGTGCTCTCCCGCCACCCGCCGGCCCAGCTCCGTTTTTTGCCTGGCGATCTCCGCCCGCGGCACTCCCGAGATACCGGCGAACAGCTCGACGTTCTCCAGCGGGGTCAGCAGGGGATAGAGCGACGATTTCTGCGACATGTAGCCGGTGAGCCGCTTGATCTCGCGGCGCTGCCTCTCTCCGTCGAGGCCGGCGATGTGTACCGTCCCTTCGGTGGCCGATATCAGCCCCATGATCAGCTTGATGGTGGTGGTCTTGCCGGCGCCGTTGGGCCCCAGAAACCCCAGGATCTCCCCCCGCTCCACGGCGAAGTCGATGCGGTCGACGGCCACGAAGTCGCCGAACCGCTTGCTCAGTCCCCGGACTTCAATGACGAAAGGCATGATCTTCTTCCGCGGGCGAAAGCCGCTCTTTGGCCAGGTAGATGTCTTCCAGAGTCGGCGGCACCTGTTCCTGGCGGCAGCCGGGAAAGCCGGGCGGAGGGGCCCCCTCCTCTTCCAGATAGCGCAGGCTCTGCCCGCGCAGGTAAAGCCGGGAGCTGAGCCGCGGGTCGGCGGAGAGGCGGTCGAGCACTTCCAGCGGGTTGTCTTGCGGGACGATCTTCCACAACCTGGCCGGGAACTCTCTGCGCAAGGCAGCGATCTCCCCTTCGCCGATCACCCGCCCCCGCCTCAGAAAGACCACCCGGTCGCCGTGCTCGGCTTCGTCCAGGGTGGGGGTCGACAGCAGAATGGTCTTCCCCTCGGCTTTCAGCTCCTCGATGATGGCGAAGAACTCCATGCGCGACAGCGGGTCGACTCCGGTGGTGGGTTCGTCGAGGATGATCAGTTCGGGCGAGGAGAGGAGGATGGCCGACAGGGCCAGTTTCTGCTTCATCCCCCCCGACAGGGCGCCCGCCCGGCGGCCGGAGAAGGGGAGCATGCCGGTCTTTTTCAGCAGCCGGTGCTTGAGATCGTCGCGGCGGGCCTTCGGGACATTGTGGATGGCGGCGAAGAAGTCGAGGTTCTCGTTTACCGAGAGGTCGGTGTAGAGAGAGAATCTCTCGGGCATGTAGCCGGCACACGAGGTCACCGGACCGAAGTCTTTGCCGAGTTCGCTGCCCCGCCACAAAACCTTGCCCCGGTCGGCGCGCACCCGGCCGACCAGGATGCGGAACAGGGTTGACTTGCCCGCTCCGTCGGCGCCGGCGAGGATCGTCAGCGACCCTTTGGGGACGGTGAACGAGACTCCTTTCAGCGCGCGGATCGCGCCGAACGCCTTGTCGAGGCCGGAGAATTCCAGCAGGGGGGGCTCGCTCACGGGAAGAGGACGGTCACCGGCATGCCCACCTTCAGGGGGCCCGGATCCCCGACGATGCGCACCTTGACCTGGTAGAGGAGGTTTTGCCGCTCCTTTTCCGACAGGATGTACTTGGGCGAGAACTCGGCCTTGCGCCCAAAAAAAGCGATGGCGCCCGCCACCCGTTTGCCTTCCGGGCCATCGATCTCGATCTGCGCGGGGCCCCCCAGGCGCAGGGCGCCGATTTCGCGTTCTTCCAGATAGATGTCGATGAACAGGCTCTTGAGGTCGAGAATCTCGACCACCAGGGTGCCGGGCATCACCGATTCGCCGGCGTTCACAAACTTCTCCAGCACAACCCCCGAAACCGGCGTGGTGATGCGCAGGTCGCGTCGGGCGATCTCTTGGGCCCTCCGCTGGTTGGCCACCTTGTCCCGCTGGATCTGCAGGGCGGCAAGGGCCCGGGTCAGGTCGGTCAACTGGCTCTGGGCCTCCAGCAGTTGCACCTTCAACTTTTCCAGGGTCTCGCCAGAAGCGGCCTGGTTTTGCTGCAGGCGGGTGAACCGGGCCACCTGGGAGCCCAGGTAGGCGGTATTGGCCCGCAGGGGGGGGAGGCGGCCCCGGGTTCGTTCCTCCTGGATCGCCAAATCGCGCTCGGCGATCTCCAGCGCCTCGAGGCTGTTGGCCACCTTGTCGCCGTTGATCTCGGCGATCGCGTCGCCCGGGCCAACCAGATCCCCTTCACGGGCCGAAACTCGCTCCAGGGTGCCGGCCACCTGGGCTTTCAGGGTGACGATGTCGGCATCGACCACCCCCGGGGCCTTTCTCTGCCCTTCGCCGGAGTGGCAGGCAGCGGCCGTCAGGGCCAGGGTGAGCGACAGGACGAGAGCGCGATGACGGTTCATGGTTCCTCCACGTGGGTGCCGGCCAGGGTATGGATGGCCACCCGCACGATCTGGATCTGGATGTCGAGTTCGCCCCGCACCGAACGGTAGCGTTCGAGGTCGGTTTGTGCCGCCAGGTAGTCGCTGTGGGCCAGCTGGTTCTCCTGGTAGAGTTCGCCTTTCAGGGTCAGCGTCTCGGTGGCGGCGGCGAGGAGGTTGTCGTAGAGCCCGGTCTTGGTGGCCAGGGCGTCGAGCTGGCCGTAGAGCTGGCGCAGCGAACGTTCGGCGTCGGTCAGGAAGTCGCGCCGCTGGTTGGCGATTTTCTCGGCCGCGTAGTCGAGCAATGCCGCCTCCCGGCGCGGCCGTTGCCAGGTGAAGAGCGGCACCGACACGGCCAGGCCAGCTTGGAGGTAGACCATCCAGTCGTTGCCCAGGAAGTTCTGCCCCGGTCGCCCGCCGTGCAACTCGGCGAAAGCCTGGGCCTGGGGGCCGTACATTCCGCGGACCACACCTCGCTGAAAGGCCAGGCTGCGGAGGCGCTCGTCGAGAGAACAGACGAAAGGGTGGCCGGAGGACATGGCCGCCAGTACCCGTTCCAGCGGCTCGACCCCCTCCGGTTCGCCCGCCTCGATCTCGGCCGGATCGTGGCCGCAGAGCCGGCGGAACTGGATCGCTTCCGCGGTTGTCGCCTGATCGAGGTCGGCCAGTTGGGCCCGGGCCTCGTCGATCTTGATGCGGGTCTCCAGCACGTCGGACTTGCGGATCTGCTTTTCGTTCAGCAGGTGCGACAGCTTGGCCAGGTGGAAATCCAGGGTTTCGATCAGCAGCCGTAGCGACTCGCGGCGGGCGGAGAGAGCCCGCCAGGTGTGGAAAGAGGCTTTCACCCGCCCGGCGGCCTCGTTCCGGCGGGCGGAAAGCAGGATCCTCTCGGCGATGGTCCGGCTTTCTTCGGCGGCGATCTGCCCCGACAGGACGCCCGAGGTGTAGAGGGGCTGGGTGAAGGCCAGCTTGACGTCGGTGGTGCTGTGGGGCCCGGCGGCCAGGGGGCCGTTGCCCGCCGGCAGGCCCGGGAGGCGAAGGAGGGAGGTGTCGATCTCTGCGGTTTTGGAGCTGTAGCGGTAGGAACCCGCCAGGGTCGGCACACCCCAGCGGTTCTGCCGGGCGGTGACCTGCGCGGTCTCGGCAGAGCGGACATCGAGCGATCCGTTCTGCACCTCCAGGGCGCGGGCCACTCCTGCCCTGACCGCCTGCTTCAGCGGCACCGCGGCCGGCATCAGGGTGGCCAAGGCCAGCAGGATGGACAGTACCGTTTGTTTCATGGGAGCATCCCCTGTTTCAACAACCGGACGACGCTTTCGATCCGGCGTTGGGTGAATTCGTCGTTGCGCTCGGTTTTACTTCCGGTGAAGGTCTCGATCAGCGGCAACCCGATGAAGGGAAACAGCGAGAGACCCACCACGCTCAGCATGATCTGTTGCGGGTCGGGCTCGTTGATCCGGCCTTGCTGGTACCAGTTCAGCAGGTTTTTCATCATCAGCGGGCGGGTCTCCGACAGGGGGGGGGAGCTGGCGATCTCCTGCAGCACGCTCACCAGCACGTCGGTCTCCTGAATCAGCAGCAAGCCCACCAGGCGGATCAGCTCGGGATGGCGGGCGAAGTGGCGGATGTAGATCTCTGGGAAGACCTCGAGAAAGGTCTCGGGGTCCTGGAAGGACTGCACCGCCGGCCCGATCTCCCGGAAGATCTTCCCCAGGGCACCCTGCAGCACGGTTTGAAACAGGCCGCGCTTGGAGCCGAAGTGGTAGAAGATCATCGCCTTGTTGACCTTGGCCCTCCGGGCGATCCGCTCCACCCGCGCGCCCGAAAAACCCTGAGTGGAAAACTCGGCCAGGGCGGCACGCCTGATCCGTTCGGCGCTGGATTGCTTGTCGCCGCTTTTCATGTTGACCAACCGGTTGGTTTAACCATATGGTTAATATAACCCGGTTTTTTCCTGCTGTCAACTCTTTTGTTTTTCCCCGGCCCCGGGACGGGGCTAGCGCGTCCCCTCGGGGCAATAGGCGAACCCCTGGGAGGTGCAAATCAGATCCTCTTCCGGGCGGTTGCCAGGGAAAGTACCGCTCTGTTCCCAGCCAAGAAAAACGCCGTCCTTACCCCCGCTGGCCAGGGCGAACTCGCTTGTCGAGATCTGGCGATAGAGGTAATCGTGGCCCCAAGGGTCCTGGCCGGGCAGCGTCTTGATGTACATCGGTTCCAGAGAGGTCTTCAGCTCGGCCAGGGTCTTTCCGCGGGGCAGGGTGCCGTGGTCGGTGAGGTAGGCCTCGAGGGCGGTGGAGATGGTGCGCAGGTCGCCCATGGCCTTCTTCTGTTTGGCTTTCTCGGTAGCGGTCACGAAGTTGGGAATGGCGATGGCGGCGACTACCCCGAGAGCGCCCACTACCGGCAGGGCGACGATCAACTCGGGCCGCAGATTGCACACCGCCGTGTACACCGAACCGTCCCGGTCGTTCTGCAGGATGCCAAGCATGCGCATGTCGGCGGGGATCAGCGCGGTCACGGTCCTCATCATCTCGGTATCGCCGGCAGAAGCCGTTTTGTCAGCCATCACCCGTTCGAGGATGCCGGCATACACTTTCCACAGGCGGGAGCCCATGTATTGGAAGCCGTTGCCCTTGCCCGGCAGGGGGGCGGCGAGCTGCTTGTACTCGCCCTGGCCAGTCAGGCCGTTGCCCTTCTCCCGGGCGGTCAGCATGGCCTCGGCCAAAACCTGGGTCGAAGCGGCGATCAGGAAGCCATCGACCTGGACGATCATCGGATCGAAGGGGACGGGAAGTTTGAAGTGGGTGAAGTGCAGCGAGCGCTTGTTCTTCTGCTCGGCATAGCGGGCGATCTGCGGGGGCAGCTTGGCCTTGAGCAGATCGAACAGGGTGGAGTCCCGCACCGCCAGCACGATGGCCATGGACGGTTCGGGGATGGTCAGCGGGGTGTCCCCGGCGGGGAGGGTGATCGTTTTCTGCGGGTCGAGGGTGACCAGGTACCCCATGGATCCGCTCAGCGACTTCAGCAACTTGTCCAGCTGGATGCCCTGCATGGCCAGCATCGGCTCCACCGAGTTGACTCCCTGGGCGGTCGGTTGCCCCGCAGCGCCGAGTTCCTTTTTCAGGAACTGCCACAACGGTTCCAGGTGATAGTCGCCGAACGCGGCTACCACGGTGTCCTGGGGCAGCAGTTTCAGCTCCTCCAGAGGGCGAGGCCGGTTGCCCATGAGCTGCCAGATCAGGCCCTGGTTCTGGTCGGGGAAGTGGTGCAGCACCATCTTGGTGCGGGAGAGGCCTCCGGGCAGCGAAACGGCGCTGAGACCGACGCCACTGATCTCGTTCATCCCCAGCTTGCCCAGGAGGGCCATCACTTTTTGCAGCTCGGCGCCCTGGGGAGCTTTTTCGGCGGAAGAGGCCTTCAGGATCTTGCTTACCAGGTCGGTGGCCGACTGGATCATGCGCTCGGTGCTCAGGTAGGCGTAGACCTCGCCACCACTGTCGAGCTTGGCCGCGACCTCGGCAAAACTGTTGGGCACGGCGGGCTTGACGTGGTTCGGCAGACGGGCGGGCAGGAGCAGCCACACGAGCAGGCCGCCGACGACCAGGGTGACCAGGGGCAGGACGAACTTCTTCATGTGCATCCTCCGGGGGGGCTTTTTTTTGGGGCCATTATGCTCTTCTCGGAAAAAAAAACAAACACCCCCCCGATCACCGGAAAGAGGCCCCGGTTGTACCTGCTGCGGGGTCGGGGTCAGGGCTGGTAGCGGTCGATCCAGCTGAAGCGGGAGAAGGGGAGGCGTTCGGGTCGCTTCTTCTCCATCTCGACCTGTTTTTCACTCATCAGTTCGTTGGCCCGCTCGTCGTGCTCCCCCCCGACCAGCAGGGCGATCAGCCGCATGTCCGCCGGCAAACCCAAGGTGGCTTTCGCCTTGTCCTCGTCGAAGCCGGCGATGGGGTGCAGCACCAGGCCCCGTTCGGTGGCCTTGAGGATCATGAAGGCCGTCGCCATTCCGGTGTCGAACAGGGCGTACTGCCGCTCTCCCACCACGCAATCGAGGTCGCTGCGGGTGAACACGGCCACGATCAGCGAGGCTTTTTCCGTCCACTCGTTGCCCTTGTTCATCGCCGCGCGCATTTCCAGCAGGCGCTCTGGGTCGATCACGAACACGTAGCGCCACGGCTGCTTGTTGAAGCACGAGGGGGCCAGCGAGGCGCTGGCGGCCAACTCGCGGATCAGGTCGGGGGCGACAGCCAACGGTTTCAAGGAGCGATAGGCGCGCCGGCGGTCGATCAGTTGGTCCAGGTTCATCGGCATCTCCTTGCCCCGATTGCCGCAATGGTCATGGCTTCGGGCGGGTGGCGGCGCTGGCGGCCAGGTTTTGTCCGACCCAGCGCCAGATGGATCGCAAAAAGGCGGTCGAGGGCGGGTTTTTGGCCAGGAACTGGGGGACGTTGAAGTCGATCGGTGCCCCCGGCTTTTCCCGGAACATCGCCCCCTTCTGATAGAGCTCCAGCGCCTCGGGGTGGAACTGCACGCCGAGCACCTGGTGAAAACGCCGGTGGCCGACGGCTTCGACGATTTTGCCATCCACCGAGTGGGCCAGGGGGTAGAGGCCCTCGCCCAGGGTTTCCAGGGCCTGGTGGTGGGCCGAGAGCACCCATGGCCGGGCCGTTTGGTCGAGCCCCGACAAACCGGCCAACAGCTTTCCCTCCTCCAGCCGGATGGGGTGGAATGCCGAAGCCAAACGATCGGTTTCGGAACCGGTGGCCTCCAGGTAGCGGTTGTCGTGAAGCTGCGGGGCCTCGAGGGCGAGCGTCTCCTCGACCGACCGCGTGCGGTAGATCTCGCTGGGGATGTCTTGCACCAAGGTGCCGCCGGCGGCCACGTTCAGGCTCTGGAAGCCCAGGCATACGGCCAGCACCAGATAGTCTTTTCGCCCGGCGAGCAGCGGCGTGAAGCCCGGGTTGCGGGCACCGCCCACCAGGTGGAAGAGGAGGGAGAGTTCGAACAGCGAGCGGCGCGGAGTGGCCGGGTTGGTGAGCAGGCCGGTAGGTTCGCCGTACAGGGCCGGGGGGATGTCGGCTCCGCCCGGCAGCATGAGGCCGTCGGACCTGGCCAGCAGGTCGCGGAACTGCGGGGTCCACTCGTTTTCCTGGAAGATCCGCTCGTTCTCCACCCGCCCCTGGATGGTCTGGAAGCGGATCCAGTCGAGGTGGTTCTCCTTTACGAACTCCCGGGAACTTCGGTAGTCGGTTTCCTCGGCATCGGAATGCACGCAAAGCAGGGTCAGTCGCGGCAGGGGGAGGAGGTCGCGCTCGAACAGCTCGACCACGTTGCGGATCTGGGTGACGGTCGGCCGGGTCATCACCAGCACCGGTACGGGCGGTTCGCCGGTGGCCGCCAGCACGGGCATTACCCCCAGCCACAGCATCCAGCCCAGCGTCCAGCAAACCGTACGTTGCGATCCGGATCCCATGTTTCCTCCTCGGCGATTGGTGCCGATTATAGCACGACCGCTTTCTTTCAACGATTTGCCGGACAGGCCGCGATCTGCGATAATGGAGCTCCCGGTTTTTCCCCGGTTTTTCCGTGACGGAGGTCTCCATGAAGCGCATCGTCGTTCCGATATTGGTCTTGTTGGCCGTGAGTCCGATCCTGCTCGCTGCGGAAGCCGCTTCACCAGTACCCATGTTTCGCTTCTCCTTTCTGGAACGGATCCGCCAGGAGAGCTCCGAGAACGTCGGCTCGCTCAACGAACAGGCCGCCGACAGCAGTTCGTACCTGCGCATCAAGTCCACTGTCGGACTCCAGATCACCCCTTCGGCGCACTGGCAGTTCGGTTTCAAACTGACCAACGAGAATCGCTACTACATCGCCCCCAAAACCGATCCGCGCATCGGCAAGAACTTCGATCTGCACGAGGTGTTGGTCGAGCAACTCAGCGCCCGCTGGACGCCGCTAGCCTCGCTGGCCTTGACCGTGGGCCGGCAGGAGATCGCTTTCGGCGAGGGGTTCCTCTTTTCCGACGGCACCCCCCTCGATGGCTCGCGCACCAACTACTACAACGCCCTGCGTTTCGATAGCGGGGTCGGGCGGCAGGGGACGCTGTCCACGTTCTACTTTTTTCAGCCCCGCGAGGATTCGTTGCTCCCCGTGCTCAACTCGTTTCACCAAAAACTGATCGAGCAGGCCGAGGAGGGCTACGGCCTCTACTACACCGGCAAACTGGGTAAGGCGGGCGCCGAGGGGTACCTGATCCAGAAGAACGTTCGCGCCCTGGGACTCCTGCCCGGCTCCCACCTCACCACCCTGGGTACCCGCTGGGTGGTTTCCTTGGGCCGGGGGCTTTCGGCTACCGGGGAAGCCGCCTGGCAGCTGGGGCGGACGGGCGAGGCCGGCGGGACCGGTTCAGCGGATCGCCTGGCCCACGGGGGGTATGCCCACCTCGACTGGCTCCCGGGCGGCAAGTTGCCCTGGAAGATGGCGGTGACCGCCGGCGCCGTCCTGCTCAGTGGCGACGATCCCGCCACCCCAGATCGGCTGGAGGGCTGGGATCCGCTGTTCAGCCGATTTCCCAAGTGGAGCGATTCGTTTATCTACCACCTGGCCCGCGAGTCGCGGATCGCCTACTGGAGCAACTTCACCTCTCTCTACGCCGGAGTCACCTTCCAGCCTTTTGCGGCGGTTAAGGTGAGTACCACCCTGCACTTCATGGGCGCCGACCGCAAGACGGCCAAGGGGGGCACCTTGAGCGGCCTCGGGCGCAATCGCGGGGTGCTGTTCATCGGCAGGCTGCAGCTCGATGCCGGCAAGAACATGGCGGGCCATTTCATCTGGGAGAGTTTCTCGCCCGGAAATTTCTACGTCGCGAAAGCGAACAGCTACACCTGGCTGCGTTTCGAGTGGCTGTTCCGCTTCTGATTCCAGCCCTCTCCCGACCGGAATCGTGATCACCTGCCCATCGCCCCCCGGTATTACGGGGGGGCGATTGGGCGACCGAACTCTTTATCAGCGTTACGGGTTGCCGACGATGACCGCCATTTGCAACAGGGTGGCGGGGAAATCGGCTCCCTGGGTTTTGGCTGCGTTGATCGAGAGGACGATCTTTGGCTTGTTCTCGACCAGCTTGAAGGAAACCGCCGCCCCGCCTTCTACCACTCCGGTTTCCTCGCTGGAGAACATCAAGATCTTTTTCTCCGCCGAGGCAGCGGCCACCACCTTGTAACTCGCCGCCCAACTGCTGTCGAGGTAGACGACCTTGTATTTGCTCGCATCGCCCGGTCCAGCCATCTTTTCGACGATGATTTTCTTGTTGTTGACGGTGATGGTGTCCTTCACCGAATTGAAGGCCGTGAACAGGGCATCGGAAGAGACCCCGATCCGGATCGGGTCACCGTATCGGTCGAAGTTCCGGTCGAAGCCCAGAATCTTCAGGGTGAGTTTCGTCTGCAGGTCGAGGGGAACCTCCTGGGCCCCGAGCATGAGTCCAAAACCTATTAGCAGCGCCGACAGCAGTGTCGTGATCCAGCCCTTCATGGCTTCTCCTCGCTCACTTGTTGAACGGAAAGCGGTATACCAGCTGAATGTAGGCGGCCCGTGGCAATCCGCTGGGAAGGCGGATCCCTACCTTGTTGCGGGTCATTTCGGGGTATTCGTAAGCTTCGTCGGTCAAGTTGCGCACGATCAGGTCGAGGTCCAGCCGTTCGATCAGCCGGAAGCCAAACCGGAAGTTGAAGACGAAATACCCATCGAAGGTATAGGTGTTGCCGTCCAACGCCAGGCCATTCCTCTTGGAGACGTAGTAAAAGTAAGGGGAGATGTCGGATTTCAGCGAGGGGACCTTCCAGTTGATCCCTCCGGAGAGAAGGGTCTTGGCCAGGTAGTTGAGCTCGACGTCCCGATCGCTGTCCTTGCCGGTTCGCAGCGAACCGTTCAGGAAGAAATTCAGGTTCTGCGTCGGGTAGGCTTTGAGCTCGATCTCCAACCCCGACATCTTCTGGTTGCTGATGTTGTCGTAGATGACCCCTCCGGTCGCGCCCAGCTGGG
The DNA here is from genome assembly GCA_964614865.1 of uncultured Clostridia bacterium. Taxonomy (GTDB): domain Bacteria; phylum Acidobacteriota; class Aminicenantia; order UBA2199; family UBA2199; genus CAZTNO01. Next base: position 1,685 of record CAZTNO010000038.1, on the reverse strand, counting down.
CTTTCTCTGTATCGGTCGGGGGCCGGCGCGCGATCAGATCCTCGATCGACATCGAGTAGAAGTTAGCCCGGGCGCTGAATTTCTTGCCCACGTAGTCGAGCCCCACCTCGTAGGAAGACACCTTCTCCGGGTCGATCGTCTCCTTTCCGCCGTATAAAACGTTCTTGACGAAAACCTGGGTCTCGTAGATGGTGGGGGCGCGAAAGGCCATGCCGTACAGCGCCTTCAGGTTCAGCCCTTTGGCGATGTTGAAGAGCAGGGCCGCCCGCGGGGCGACGAACGACTTCTCCACCACCCCCAGGCGGGTGTAGCGGACGCCGCCTACGATGCCGAAACGCTTGGCCCGGTAGTCCCCTTGCAGGTAGAGCCCGTAGTCGATCTTGTTTTTCTCCGGGGGGTAAATGTAGCTCCCTTCACCGCCCACAATCCGCTCCAGATCGTTCAACCCCCACTCGTCGTACATGGATGTGATGTTGTATGGGTCCTTCCTTTCTGCGGTGACGCCGCCGACCAGAGACAGCTGGTCGGATACGGTGTAGTTCCATTGGCTCTCCAGCTGGAAGATGACGCTTTTCCAGTCGATGAAGGACGGGGTGGTGGAGGGTTTGCCGTCGACCCGGGGCAGACCCACCAGGAACGTACCCGCCTCGTTATCCCGTACTTGCTTCATCACCCGGAAAGAGTTGCTGGTGGCCAGCTTTTTGGAAAGAGAGCGGGCGAACCCCAGGGTGAAGTTGTAGACCTGCTGTTTGACCGCCCCTTGGTGGATCAGGTTTGGTGTCATGCCGAAGTGATCGTAGCCAAGCTCGAGCAGCTGCAAAGCCGCCGAAAAATCCTTCCATCCGAACCGCAGGTGTGCGCGCTGAAACTCTTTGCGAGAACTCTGGCGGATATTTGTGTTTTTCCCCTCGTCGCGGTTGATCAGGTTTACAGCGCCTTGATCGTCGCGCACATTGCCGGCGAAGAACAGGTCCACCTCGCCGGTCTTCCTGCCAACCACCGCTGTTTTTTCAAAAAAGAAATTGGGGCCCACCAGGGTTTTCAGTGAACCACCGTTCACCTCCTCCCCGCGGAAAGTGACGATGTTGATAACGCCGGCAAAGGCGTTGGTGCCGTAGAGGGTGGAACCGGGGCCGCGGATGATCTCGATCCGCTTGACTGCCTCGACCGGTATCAAGTCGAGGTAATACTCGGTGTTCACCGCTTCGTAGGCCGGCATGCCATCAATCAGCATCAGGATCTTGTCGTTGTACAGGGACTGGAACACCTCGCGAGAGGTGATCATGCCGCGGGTCCAGTAGTTGTCTGAAAAGGTGAACCCCGGCACGTACGAGAACACATCGCTCAGGTCGATGGCCCCCATGTTGCGGATGTCGTCGGCGGTGATCACCGAGATGATGCCGGCCGACTCCGAGATAGACTGGGCTTTCTTGCCTGCGACGCTCACCTCGGTGTTCAGGAGGTCGTCGAGGTTGATTTCGCTGGTGTCGACGACTTTCGAATCCTGAGCAGGCAGAATGCAGGTCAGGGCCATCAGGAGCACGCAAACCAAGCCGGGCCGGATTGTTTTTCGATTCATCGTTCCCCCTTGAAGAAACTTGAAACTACCAGCGCAAGGTTAATATTTAATAGGTTCTCTTCAACATTGTGTGGGTGAGGGGAAGTTGAGCTTGCCAGCGACGAGG
>CAZTNO010000037.1:1964-15340 GCA_964614865.1 uncultured Clostridia bacterium | reverse complement strand
CTCTTCAGAAAAGATTCTTCGGACTTCCGCCTAGAAAAAACGGGGGGATGTCAGCTTGTCGATGAGAGCCTGGAGACGGAACGGGCCGTTTCTCGGCTTTCAGGCGCCGATTTCTGGAAGCGGCAGGTGGCCGCGGCGGCGGTGAGGCCCGAACCGAGGGGCATCGGGGCCCGGGTTCCCCCATACCTCATCGTCTTATCGTGTCGACAAGGGCCGCACCTAGAGCCCCAGCTCGGAAAGACCCGGATGCTCATCCGGCCGGCGACCAAGGGGCCAGTGGTATTTGCGCTCGTCTTCCCGGATGGGCAAATCGTTGATGCTGGCAAAGCGCCGTTTCATATAGCCCTGTTCATCGAATTCCCAGTTTTCGTTGCCATAGGAACGATACCATTGGCCCGAGTCATCGTGCCACTCGTAGGCGAAGCGAACCGCGATGCGATTGCCGCCGTAGGCCCACAGTTCCTTGATAAGTCTGTAGTCGAGTTCCTTACGCCATTTACGGGTCAGAAAGGCCACAATGGCTTCCCGACCGGTGACGAATTCGGCGCGGTTTCGCCATTCACTGTCAGGTGTATAGGCCAGAGATACCCGCTCGGGATCGTGTGTATTCCAGGCATCTTCGGCCATGCGCACCTTCTGGGCGGCTGTCTGGGCATCAAATGGCGGGAAGGGGGGTTTGCTCATGGGGTTCCTCCATTTTTACTGTCGATTTTTAAAGATTATATATGCGCCCGAGCGTTCACATCTGTCAAGTCCGAACACTAAGGGACGGACCTTGACAATTTGACAATTCTTGAAACCCCTGTCTGAAAGTAGTTTTCAGTCAGGGTTAGTTCGCCCTTGGCTCCTGCTAAACTCTGTATGCAGGCCTTTCTTGCAAACTGTCAAATTGTCAAGGTCCGTCCCTGAACTCCCCCCGTCCCTGAACTCCCCCTGAACTCCCCCCATTTTCGCTCTCCCTCACAGGATGTAGTCGGTGTTCAAAAAGTTCGACCTGCGCTCACGGACGATGCGGGTGAAGAGTTCCTTGTTCGGGCCCTCCGCTTTGGCCGCGACCAGGGTGCGGATCGAGAACACCCGCAGCGCGTCGCTGGTCGAGAGGGTCCCTTCTGCCGAATCCTTGCGGCCTGTGAAGGGGAATGTGTCGGGGCCCCGCTGGCACTGGCTGTTGACGTTGAGCCGGCAGACCTGGTTGACCAGCGGGTCGATCAGCCGGCCCAGGGTGGCGGGGTCGTTGCCGAAGAGGCTGGCCTGCTGGCCCACGTCGGACTCGATCAGGTAGCGGATCGGCTCCTCGAGGTCGGCGAACGGCACGATCGGGACCACCGGACCGAACTGCTCCTCGGTGTAGAGCTTCATCCGCTCGGTCACCGGGGCGATCACGGCGGGGACCATGACCGACTCGCTCGCCTGGCCGCCACCCGGGTTGACGACCTTGGCCCCGAGCGCCTCGGCATCCCGGATCAATTCTCCCATGATCCTGGTCTTGTGCTGTTCCGGCAGCGGGGTGACGGCGACCCCCTCTTCCCAGGGCATGCCCGCTTTCAGCCCCGAGACTGCGGCGCAGAACTTTTCCAGGAACGGCGTAAAAATCCTTTCCTGCACGAACAGGATCTTCAGGGCCGTGCAGCGCTGGCCGTTGTACGACAGGGCGCCGAGCAGGCACTCCCTCACGGCCAGGTCGAGGTCGGCGTCGTCAAGCACGATGCCGGCGTTCTTGGCCCCCAAGCCGAGTACACGTCGCAGTCGATTGGGCCTCGGATGTTGCTTCTCGAGGATGTTGGCCACCCTGGCCGAGCCGATGAAGGCGAGCACGTCGATCCTGCCTGATGACATCAGCGGGGAGACCACCACCTGCCCCTCGCCGTAGAGAGTGTTGACCACCCCCTTGGGGAACGAATCCCGGAACGCTGCGAGGAGCGGCTGGAAGAGCAGGGCGCCGAATTTCGCCGGCTTGAACACCACCGGGTTGCCCATGATCAGGGCCGGGACCAGGGTGGTGAAGGTTTCGTTCAGCGGGTAGTTGAACGGCCCCATGCAGAGGACGATGCCCAACGGGGCCCGGCGGATCTGGGCCACGATCCCCTGCTCGACCACGAAGCGGGAAGACACCCGGTCCAGTTCCTTGAGGGCCTCGACCGTGGCCGCGATGTAATCGACCGTGCGGTCGAACTCCTTCTCCGCGTCGGCCCGGGTCTTGCAGATCTCCCACATCAGCAGACGGACGACCTCGGCCCGACGCTCCTTCATCTTGGCGGCGAACGACTCGACGCAGGCGATGCGCCGTTCGACGGGCATGGTCGGCCACTTGCCCCGGCCGTGGTCCCAGGCCCGCTCCGCCGCCGCCAGGGCCTCCAGGGCCTCCTTTTCTGACAGGAGGGGATAGCTGCCGAGCCTTTTCGGACGAAGGCCGTCCGCCGTACGCAAACAGATGGGCGAACACACCTCCTGGAGGGGACCATGCCAAGTGCGTATCTCCCCGCCGACCAGGTACTCGCGTTGTTCGATCTCGGGGAAGAGCATATCCGGGGGAACTTCGTGCTCTGCCGGAAAAATGTTATCGAGGTTCATGGATTCCTCCTGCGTGTCGCGCCCAATCTTAGTCCGATCCGCCCCCGCTTGCAACCACCGCCAACGAAAAAAATGGGGTTGAAATCGGATCGATCTCCGCGTATAACCGGGCCATGGGCCATTGTGTTTTTCTCACCAGCAAAATGCTGCTGCCAACCTTGCTGCTCATCTGGCTCCTCCCCGCACCGGGCGTGGCGTTGAGCGCCCCGGATGGAACGGCTGGCCAATTGGCCCTCCGTCTCGCCCCAGGCGACCCCGAAAGTTCCCGCACCGCCGTCTGGTTGCGCATCGAGAACATGGGCAAAACCACGGTACGCTTCATCCGCCCACGGCAGATAATGCTTGAGATCTATCAGCAATGGGGCGGCTGGACACTGAGCGTCACCGGACCTGGCGGTCGCTGGGAACCGCTCCCCCGAGAGGGCGTCATGATACTATCCGTTCCCGCCGATTGCGTCGAGTTGAAACCCTGGGAGTCGGTTGGCGTGCTGGTGGACATCGGCTCGTTTTTCTGCGTCGACGCCAAGAAGGATGCCCCTTTTCTCCGCCTGTCCGACCAGCCGGGGACCTACACGCTTCAGGTGGAGTACTCCACTCCAAAACACCCCTTCCTGCTGACTCTCCAACCGGGGGTGGTCTCCGCGGAAGCGCAGCGGGAAGAGTCTTGCCTGACCCCGATCCAGGGATTGCGCTCCGCACCGTTCATTCTTACCACCCAGTGATTCCTCTTCGCTCGCGGCAGAACCAACCAACCTGCTCGGGTAGCCCCTTTCCCCCCTGCAACGGCAACCAAACTTCCATCTAGGGGTCAAGTACGGTAGGTCGCGGCGGCGGCGGTGAGGCCCGAGCCGAAAGCCAGCAGCAGTATGGTCTGGCCGGGAACGCCCGGGCGGAGGCGAAGTTCCCGCTCCAGGGCCAGGAACACCGAAGTCGAGAGGGTGTCGGGCAACTCGGCGGTGAAGTCGGCGAAACGGTCTGCCGGCAAGCGGATCGCCTCGGGCAGCCGGCGCAAAAACCCCGGCGAAATCTGGGCGGAGACCACCCGGACGATCTCGTCGCGGGTCAGGCCATCGCGGTCCAGGACCTGGTCCACCAGGGGCCCGGCCATCTCCAGCCAGCGATCTTCGATATCGTTATCACGCTTCACCACCAGCCGCCCGCGGGCCTCACCGAGGCTGACCACGGTGGTGGCCATCTCCAGGTGCTCGTCGCGGGTGAGAAAGGCGAAACTGCCAAAGCCGGTGCCGGGCAACGGTGACAGGTCGAGCAGCACCGCCGCGCCGCTGTCGGGGCAGGGGCGGTCGCCGCGGGCCCGCCAGTCGGCATTGCCCTCGGCGGCGGTGACCAGGCCGGCGTGCAGCTCCCCCTGCTGAAGCATAGCGCTCAGCACCTGGACGCCATCGAGCATGGCACACCCCCCGTTGATCAGGTCGAACGAGAGGGTTTTGGCGCCGCGGAACTCGACGTTGATGCCCAGCCGGTGCTGGACGTAGGCGGCGATCGCCGGTTCGCAGATGTGGAAATCGCGGGTCACCCCGGCGTGGATCAGCACCCCCACCTCGCCCGGACGGCGCCCGGATGCCGCCAGGCACCTGCTCCCGGCCTCGACCGCGCGGGCCACCGACCCGCGGCGGAACATGCGGAAGCCCGGAAGGCTGATGCCGATCCCGGCGATTCGGACACGGCGCTTCACGGGGCGGCCTCCCCCCCCTGGCGGGCCCGGACGCGCTCGGGCAGGTCGTCGAAGGTGTAGGTGGCGTGGGAGATCACGATCCCCGAGGCCCCGGAGACCAGCAGCAGGTTTTCCCGGGAATGGATGGTGCCGTCCAGGATGAACCGGTGCAGGGCCAGGAAGTGGCTGGTGGTGGAGGTATTGGCATAGGTGTCGGCACTGATGCGGGTGATCGGCGGCACGGCGCAGCCGAGGTGGCGGGAAACGGCGCGAATACCGTTCTCGATCGCCCGCACCGAAACCTGGTGGGGCACGATGTGGTGCAGATCGGCCAGGGTCCAGCCGGTGCGGTCGAGGGTTTCCTTCAAATAGAGGGGGAAATGCTCGTTGCCCTTGCGCTGCAATCCCCGCGCCCGGGTCACCAGGATGCCGCCGGGGCCGCGCCGGGAAGGGCGGGAATAACAGTAGTGGTCGTGGCGGGCCCCGGTGACCAGGTCCAGCTGGTGGAAGCCGACCGCTGGATCGGGCGAGAGGTCGAGCACCACCGCCGCGCCGCCGTCACCCAGGGTCAGGGCCGCGAGCTGGCCGTCGAAGCGGTGCCGCAATTCCCGGGTCGCGGTGATCGCCACCGGCAGGTTCTGTTCACCCGAGACCACCATGCCGCAACGGGCTTCGCCGGCCCGGATCAGCGCCTGCACCACGTGGATGCCGGTCAGCATGCCGGCGCAGGCGTTGACCACGTCGAACACCCGGGCCCGGTTCGCCCCCAGGGCGTGGCGTACCCGGGTAGCGGTGGCCGGTTCGAGGTGGAATTCCTCCGGGCGGTGGTGCTTGGAGATGCTGGAGCAGACGATCACGTCGAGATCGGCGGCGTTGTACCGGGAGATTTCAAGGGCTTTTCCGGCCGCTTTCACGGCCAGGTCGACGGCGAACTCCCCTTCGGCCACCCGCCGCTGGCGAATGCCGGTGATCCGCTCCAGATCCCAGGGCGGCCGTCGCCGGCACGAGGCCAGCAGTTCCTCCATGGTGAGCACCCGCTCTGGCAGGTAGGCCCCCAGACTCTCGATGCGGATCTTTGGGGCCCGCGGCTCTTCGCCCCTGCGGGTGACGGGATCGCTCATCGCCCCGCCCCGGTTCCGGCCAGGGAAAAAACCCCCTGGCGAAAGGTCACCTCGGGGTGGTAGCCGAGCTCCCGCCGGGCCTTGCGGATGTCGTAGCGGTTATCCGAAGAGACCAGCCGCACCCCGTAGCGGGTGAAGGGGGGCGGGGTGCTCTGCCGCCGCAGGCGGGCGGCGAACTCCATCAGGCTGGCCAGCGCGTACACCAGCGGGAAGGGCAGCGAGATTCGCGGCGGCGGGGCGTTCAGCGCCTCGGCCAGGGCGGCGAAAGCCTCTTTGGCTGTGATCTCCTCGCCGTCGGTGAGGTGGTAGAGCCCGCCCGCGGCGGCGGCGCTCTCGGCGGCCTGGATGATCCCCTGGGTCAGATTGTCCACGTGGGAGAGGGCGATGTGGTTTTGACCTTTGCCGACCAGGACCATCCGCCGCCCGTGCAGCAAGCGGGCAAAGCGCGGTAAAAAGGAGGTGTCCCCCGCCCCCCAGATCACCCCGGGCCGCACCACCACCGTTTCCAGGTTGTCCTGCCCATGGGCGTTGCGTACCAGCCGCTCGGCGGCGATCTTGCTGGCGGTGTAGGGATCTTTTGCCCGGAAAACCACCGGGGTCTCCTCGTCGACCTGGCGTCCGCTGCGCGGCAAACCCAGCACGGACAGCGAACTCACGTACAGCAAGCGGCGAACCCCGGTCTGCCGGCAGGCGGCGATCACGTTCAGCGTGCCGTCGACGTTGGTTTGCCGGAATTCATCAGAGGGGCCCCAGTCGGTCACCATGCCGGCGGTGTGGAACACCAGCGGGTGGCCGGCGGTGGCCCGCACCAGCGAAGCGGGGTCGTTCAGGTCCCCGGTCACGATGGTGATCCCCTGGGCCTGCAGCGCCGAGGCATCCCGGCCCGGACGGGCCAAAGCCGAGACCCGGTAGCCGCGCCGTTTCAAGGCGAGGGCCAGGTGCCCCCCGAGGAAACCGGTGGCACCCGAAACCAGGGCGCTGGCGCCGGTGACCAGCGCGCTGGGCCCTTCCGTTTCGGTCACGCCGTCACCAGGTTCAACTCCTCGCGCAGGGCCCGCCGCAAGGGCTTGCCCACCGCCGAGTGCCGCAGACCGGAACGGATCTCCACCGCCGAGGGCACTTTATACTTGGCCATGTTCTGCCGGCAGAAGGCCAGGATCTCCTCTTCGTCCAGCTCGGTGCCGTCGCGGGGCACCACGAACGCCTTGACCAACTCTCCCCGGGTGGCATCGGGGACGCCGATCACCAGGGCTTCGAGCACCTTGGGGTGCTCGTGCAGCACGGCCTCCACGTCGGCCGGGTAGATGTTCATCCCCGAACGGATGATCATGTCCTTGAGCCGGTCGATGATGCGGAAGTAGCCGTCCCGACTCATCTGGCCGATGTCGCCGGTGTGCAGCCAGCCGTCGCGGAGTTGCTGGGCCGATTCCTCGGGGCGGTTCCAGTACCCTTTCATCACCTGGGGCCCGCGGACGACGATCTCGCCGGGACGGGTCCATTCCCCCTCGAAGGGCATGTCGTGGGTCCCGGTCTCGAAATCGACCACCCGCGCCTCGGTGTCGGGGTAGGGCAAGCCGATGGTGCCATGGCGGTCGTCGCCGAACGGGGGGTTGCCGTGGGTGACCGGGCCCGCCTCGGAGAGGCCGTAGCCTTCCACCGGCCGTACCCCGGTCCGTTCGATGAAGGTCCGCTGAACCGCCGGGGCCAGGGGCGAGCCGGCGCAGGGGCAGACCCGCACCGAACGCAGGTTGCGGCGTTCGATAGCGGGGTGCTGGGCGATCGAGATCAGGAAGGTGGGCACCACCGGGAAGATCGTCGGCCGGTGGTGTTCGATGGCCTCGATCAACCCGCGGGTATCGGCGGGATTGGGCACAAGCACGACGGTCGCCGCGGTGCGCAGCCCCAGGTGCAGGCAGCAGGTGAGGCCGAAACCGTGGAACAGCGGCACCGCCGCCAGCGAAATCTCCTCATCATCGCGGATGCTGGCCCACAGCCGGTTCTGCTCGGCATTGACCAGCAAGTTGCGGTGGGAGAGCTCCACCCCTTTGGAGACGCCGGTGGTCCCCCCGGTGTAGAGCAACACCGCGGTGCTCTCCCGATCGACCGTCACCGGACGGGGGGTCCCCTCGCAAAGCATGTCCTGGAACCAGAGGTCGCCCCGGGAGAGGCGGAACCTGGGCACCTTGCGCCCCGCCGTCAGGGTGTAGAGGGTCCAGAGCAGCGGCGAAAAGTACTCCCGGATGCGCGTGACCACCACCTGGCGGAGCATGGTGTTCTCGCGGATCCCCTGGATCAGCGGAAAGAAGCGATCGAGGACGACGGCCACGGTGGCGCCGCAGTCCTTGAGTTGGTACTCGGCCTCGCGGGCCGAATAGAGGGGGTTGAAGGGGACGGCGATGGCCCCGACGCGGAGAACCGCCAGGTAGGCGATCACGAACTGGGGACAATTCGGCAGGTAGAGGGCCACCCGGTCGCCAGGAACCACACCGAGGTTCTGCAGCGAGTGGGCAAAACGGGCGACGTCGCGTTCCAGCTGCCGGTAGGAGATGGCGGTGTTGAACAACCGCCCGGCGGCAAACAGGGTCAGGATCAGGGCGGTCCGTTCCGGAACCCTTTTGGCGGCCCGGGGCAGCAGGTCCTGGAGGGTGAGATCGGGCACCTCGACGTGGGGGGGAACGCTCGGTTCGTAGTGATTCAGCCAGGGTTTGTCCATTTGCTCGCCACCTGCTCCTGTATGAATTTTCATGCGCATCGCGGGCCTTTGGCCGTGAATCCCAAGGGAGGCGCGCCCCCATTCTATCAAAAAACCCGACCGGAAGGGCACCTTTTTTTGTAACACGTTGAAAAATGGCCCGAATTTGCTATAGTGTTTTGCGACAGTGCCCCCTTTGGATCGGAGGAGACCGTGAACCTGACCACCTTGAACGCCTTGACCGCAGCGCTCGAAGCCGACCAGCCGGTGCAGCGGGTCTTCATCAGCCGCAAACCCGGCGACCGCCGGGTGGACCGCATCAAGCAGCTATGCAAGGAGAGGGCGATCCCCTACCAGTTCGTCCCCCCGGCGGCCATCGATCGCCGGGCGGGCTCCCGCGACCATCAGGGGGTATTTGCCGAGACCGCCCCGGTCCGGCTGTGGACCCTGGAAGAGGTGCTGCCCCTGGTCCACAGTGGACTGATCGTGGCCCTCGACGGGGTGGTCGATCCGGGCAACCTGGGGGCGGTGGTGCGCACCGCGGCGGCACTGGAGGTGGACGCCATCCTCTTCCCCAGCCGGGCCGCGGCGCCGATCAACGAGACGGTGCTCAACGCCTCGGCGGGGACCCTGCCCTTGGTGCGCATGACCCCGGTGACCAACCTGGCCCGGGCATTGGAGATCCTCAAGGAAAAAGAGTTCTGGATTTTCGGCACTGCCGCCACGGCCTCGGCGGGGATCTACGACACGAACTTCCCGTCCCGCACTGTGATCGTGCTGGGGGGAGAGGGCAAGGGAATCTCGCCGGGGGTGGAACGGGTCCTCGACGAGCGGATCGCCATCCCGATTTCGGAAAAGGTGGAATCGCTCAACGTCGCCGCCGCGGCGGCCGTCATCCTGTTCGAAGTGGCGCGCCAGCGGCGCAGCCGGAGCCTGGCAGCCCCGACTACTTCTTGATCTTGGCCAACAGGTCTTCGCGCTTGATCAACAGGTGACGCTTGCCATCGATCTTGATCTCGTCGCCGGCGTACTTGCCAAACAGCACCTTGTCTCCGACCGAGATCAGCTCTTTGAGTTCCTTGTCGGTACCGACGGCAATCACCAGCCCCATGACGGGCTTCTCTTTGGCGGTATCGGGAATGACGAGGCTACCGACACGGGTCTCCTCGACCAGGGGCTCGACCAGCACGCGATCATCCACGGGGTGAACGGTCATCTTAGTCCTCCTGAGTGCGAACGGGGCCAGGGCAGGCGAAATTATCCACTGCCGACGCCGATCTTGTAACACATCGCGGGCGGTGCTGTCAACCCTGCCATGGCCCCGGCTGGTATTGTCCCAAAGGTTCTGCTATACTCGGTTCATGACGAGAAAAACCCACTCCATGACGATGGTTTTTGCGAGTCTCCTGCAGTTCACCGAGCTTTGCGCCCTGGCCCTGGTCACCCTGAAAAACATCCTGCACATCGACGAAGAGGAATCCTTCCAGATCGAGATTTCCCTGCGCGAGGCGGTCAACAACGCCATCGTGCACGGCAACCTGGCCGACCCCGAGAAATTGGTCCACCTTCGTTTCACCTGGGAGAAACACCGGCTGGAGATCTCGGTGCGCGACGAAAACCCGACCCCCCTCGATTGGCAGGCGATCGAGGCCAGCCTGAACCGGCGCGACCTCCTCTCCTGCAACGGCCGCGGCCTGCTGATCATGCGCAACTACATGGACCGGGTGGAATTCCGCCACCGCGACGGCGGCAACGAAGTGATCCTGGAAAAAAAGCTGGCATGAAGCTGCTGGCCCTCGATACCTCCTCGAGCCACTCCTCGCTCGCCGTGCTGGAGGGGGGCGAGATCCTGCTCGAGTACAACGTGGCCTCGGCAGATCAGCTCTCGGTGACCCTGATCCCCGGCCTCGAATTCACCTTGAAGAGCATCCGGTTGCCCCTGGACGAGATCGACCTGTTCGCCATATCGGTAGGTCCCGGCCAGTTCACCGGCATCCGCATCGGCATCGCCACCCTGAAAGGGCTCCTGCTGGGCTCGACCCGACCGGTGGTCGCGGTGAGTTCGCTGGCAGCCATCGCCGCCAAGTTCCCCGAGGCCGGGAGGCCGGTGGTGTCGCTGATCGACGCCCGCCGCGGCGAGATCTACCTGGCCGTCTACCGCTTCGCTGACAGCCTGCCGGTGGCGCAGATCGCCCCCTGCCTGACCACTCCCGACCAGCTGCCCGAGCTTTTGGCCGGGCTGGACACCCCTCCCTTGTTCACCGGCTCGGGGGCCGACACCTACGCCTCCCTGCTCCGCGAGCGCTTTCCCGGGTGCCGGGTCGCCTACCGCAGCCCGTTCCTGGCGGGAGAGATCGGCAGAATCGCCCAGGGCGAACATGCCCAGGGAAGGTTCTTGACCGGCGCCCGCGACCTGATGCCCCTCTACCTGCGCCTTCCCGACGCCAAGGAATCGGTACAGCCCCGGGCCGATGCGGCTGCGCAAGGCTGAATCCACCGACCTGGCCGATTTGGCCCGGCTGGAGCGGGAAACCCTGGAGCATCCCTGGACAGAAGCCCAGCTAGGCGAAGAACTCCTGCGTGCCGACGCCAGGGTTCTCATCGCCACGGAAGGAGCGGAGGTACTGGGCTTTGCTTTGGCCCGGCTGGGCGCGGGAGTGCTCGAACTGCTGCGCATCGGGGTGGACCATGCCCATCGCCACCGGGGCATCGGGGGCACCCTGCTTGCCGGAGTCGTCCAGGCGGCCCGGGAGGCGAAGGCAGACGAAGTGTGGTTGGAAGTACGGGCGGGGAATCTGGCCGCCGTCGCCCTCTACCGGAAGGCGGGTTTCGAGCAGGTGGGACGCCGCCCGCACTACTACGAGCACCCCCCCGACGACGCCCTGCTGTTCCGCTGCCGCCCCGGAACAATCCTCACGAACCCCCATGAAGATTAAAAAAAAGTGGCGCTTCGACATTATGGGGGTGAGGTGCCTTTGTGCTTGTCAGTCAAGAGTGATTGTGGAAATACAAAAAGGGGACATATCGATCGCCGAATAATGAAAGGGGGCAAAAACATGCTCCCAAAAACACAAACATTCGGTCCAGGCAAGCTCCGGGATTTTGACAAGAAACCTGATTCACTGCGCCTCAAACACTTTTTTAAACCCTTGAAAAACTCATAGTAGACAAAAAGTGGATTTCATGTTATTCCTGTTGCCAAGATTTGAGCATGAGATTCACGGAGAGGAATTCAGGTAGTCCTTGTTTTGTCGCCTTCTTGGCAAGATTGGTGATCAAGAAGAATCTCGAACATCCAGTCGCCAGAGAGAGAGAGAGAGAGAGAGTAAAACTCGTTTTGCCTCGCGTCTATCTCCTTTCAACCGTCAAGTCGTATTGTTTTCAAAAAAGAACTCCCGATTCAATAAACATTCATTCTCATCATTTCCATCATTTCGAACACGAGTTATAGTATACAGCATCATTTTATCCGAATTAAATCTAATTAGGAGATGAAAATGGAGAAACCGATTGCTAAGGTTCACGTCAAAAGAAACGGGGAGAAAGGTCTCAGCTACACAGCGGCCTGGGGAAGGATAAAGGCCTCTCAGGTGTGTGGGTTTTACCTGGAAGCCATTACTCTCGAGGAGAGTATCATTTCAGATCGCCTAATTTCACACCTGACTGGGGTTGGAGAGAAAAGCATTCAATGCGAATCGGACATGAGAGAGTCATTGAGTAGTTTGATAATAAGGCTGGAAAGGAGTCTGAATCATGGGAAATCAGAGGTTAATGATAAAAATTTAGTGAATCGACTGAATTCTTGGAGAGAAAAAAGAAATTGTGCTGTTCATGGGATGGTCAAATCAATTCCAGGAACCAAAACTGAAAAAGTTGATGATTTTTTGGAAAAAGCAAAAGAATGTGCAAAGGAAGGAGAAAAGATTGCCCGAGATGTTTGCAATTGGCAAAGAAAAGAATTCAGAAAGAGTAAATGCAATTCTATAGAAAGAAAGAAATGAAAGGTGTTATGTTTTCTGGATACTATTTGAAAAAGATGGAAATATATCAATTCTTGAAGCGGATTTACGCAAGAATAAAAAGAAAAAATGCAGGAGGGATTGCATGCCGAAACTGATGTCAGTGCTGGTCTTGATTCTTGGGTTGGCTGGCATTTTCTTTTCCAGCGGGAAGCCATCGGATTTGAGGGTGCTCACCAGAACGGAGCTTGCGGACTTGGGAAAGATCCCCGGAACAACTAACCAGGTTGCCAAGGCGAGCGATCCCCAGCTTCAGGCCAAGATGGCGCAGAACTTCGGCAAGTTGCCACTCCTGTTCGAGCCCAATCGCGGGCAATTCGACCCGAAGATTTCGTTTGCGATCAAGGGACGAGCCATGAGCGTTTATTTCACATCGCAGGGACTCACCTACGTGCTGACCACGCCAAAGGAAAAATCCAACAAGAAAAATGAGTCCCGTTCCCTGCGGGAGATCGGGGAGCGTGAAAAGGACCAGAGTACCCCGCGCCAGAGCTGTGTTCTGAAGCAGGATTTCGTGGGCGCGCGTAAAGTGACGCCCGAATCGCTCGGGGAGACGCAGGCGACCATCTCCTACTTCAAGGGGAAGAGGGAGGAGTGGAAGACCGGGATCAGACCCAGCAGTAAGATTGTCTACCGAGACCTCTGGCCCGGGATCGACCTGGTCTATTCCGGGACGGTCAGCAAGATGAAGTACGAGTTCATTGTCCATCCGGGGGCCGACCCCAAGCAGATTCGCCTCGCCTACCGCGGGGCAGAAGCAGTCGATGTGGGTTCCGACGGCAGACTGGATATCGAAACGCCGCTGGGGGGGTTTAGCGACGATGTCCCCGTGGCTTGGCAGGGCGAGGGGGAAGGGCAGCTTGATGTGGCCGTGTCCTACCAGCTCGAGGGAAATGTGAAGAACTGCGCGCGGGAGTACGGATTCGCGGTCGGCGATTACGACCGGTCCCGGACTCTGGTGCTGGACCCGGCGGTGCTGGTCTACTGCGGCTACATCGGCGGATCGCATGAGGATTACGCAAGGGGCATCGCCGTGGACAGCGCCGGCAATGCCTATGTGGCGGGGTCGACGAAGTCCACCGAGGGCACTTTCCCGTTGCTGGGCGGGCCCGATCTGAGCCATAATGAATACGATGACGCCTTTGTGGCCAAGGTCAATGCCGCCGGCACGGCCTTGGTCTACTGCGGCTACATCGGCGGATCGCATGATGATATCGCATACGAAATCGCCGTGGACAGCGCCGGCAATGCCTACGTGGCGGGGTATACATCTTCCACCGAGGCCACTTTTCCGGTTCTGG
>CAZTNO010000037.1:0-1864 GCA_964614865.1 uncultured Clostridia bacterium | reverse complement strand
ATGACGCCTTTGTGGCCAAGGTCAATGCCGCCGGCACGGCCCTTTCCTACTGCGGCTACATCGGCGGCTTGCTAGATGATATCGCAAACGAAATCGCCGTGGACAGCGTCGGCAATGCTTACGTGGCGGGAATAACATTGTCCTCCGCGGCCACTTTTCCGGTTCTCGGCGGGCCCGATCTGACCTTTAATGGAACCGGTAACGGCTTTAATGACGCCTTTGTGGCCAAGGTTGCGATAGGAGCGTTCATTTCCGGAACTATCTCTCGGAGCGGCTCTCCATTAGCCGGAGTAACGATGAGCGGCTTGCCTGGCGATCCTGTGACCGACGCTTCCGGGAAGTATTACGGAACGGTCGATCTCGGTTGGAGCGGGACCGCCACGCCGACCCTGGCGGGCAATGTTATCTTCGCCCCCGCGAGCCGAACCTACACGAATGTGGTAGCCAACCAGACGGCCCAAGACTACACCGCTACAAGGCTTTACACAGTAACTTTCCAAGCGGGACTCAACGGCTCGCTTACCGGGACCCCTCTCCAGACGATCCCTGAAGGAGGTTCGACTACAGCAGTGACCGCAGTCCCCGCCACCAACTACCACTTCGTGAACTGGACGGGGAGTGGGTTTACGACCTCTACCACCAACCCTTTGACCGTGACGGGCGTCACCACCGATCTGACCATCACCGCCAACTTCGCCATCGACACCCACACGGTGACTTTCGTCGAAGGGGCCAACGGCACGATCACCGGCACCAAGGTGCAGACGGTCAACCATGGGGCGAACGCCACTGGAGTGACTGCCGTACCCGCTACCAACTACCACTTCGTGAACTGGACGGGAAGTGGGTTTACTACCTCCACTACCAACCCGTTGACCGTCACCAATGTTACTGCCAACATGACGATCACGGCCAATTTCGCGATCGACACCTTCACTGTTACGGGGACTGTCACAGTCGGCGGGGTAGGCCTCGCCAACGTGGTTCTTGGCGGCCTGCCCGGGACAGTCATCACCGACGCTTCGGGCAACTACTCGAGCTCGGTGACCTACGGCTGGAGCGGCACGGTCACCCCGGCCCTCTCCAGCTATACTTTCTCACCGGCCAGCAGGTCTTACTCGAACGTCACCACCAACCGGACCGGGCAGAATTACACCGCCACCGCCGCGACCCCGCCGGCGATCGGGCTCAACCACAGCCGGCTCAACTACGCCAAGGTGGGGACCGCCATTACTTCGGCGCAGACCCTGCGCATCCGTAACACCGGGGGCGGCACGCTGAGTTGGACGGCGGCCCCGAGTGCCAGCTGGATCGTGCTCGACCGGGCCTCCGGTAGCGGCAATGCCCGAATCCAGGTGTCGGTGAACTCCTCCGGACTGGGCAACGGCACCTACAACGGCACCATCAGCGTGACCGACCCCGCGGCCAGCAACTCGCCACAGACCGTGCAGGTGACGCTGGTGGTCAAGAACTCGGGCGCCAACCCCTTCGGCACCTTCGAGACCCCCGCCGCGGGGGCCACCGGGGTCACCGGCAACGTCGCGGTCACCGGTTGGGTGGTCGACGACGTCGAGGTGGCTACCGTCAAGATCTACCGCAGCCCGCTGGCGGGAGAAGGCACGGCGCGGGTGTTCATCGGCGACGCGAACCTGGTCGAGGGGGCGAGGCCCGACGTCGAGGCCCTCTACGCAAGCTACCCCTGGAGCTACCGCTCGGGCTGGGGCTACATGATGCTGACCAACTTTTTACCCAACTCGGGCAATGGCGTCTTCACCATCCATGCCGTAGCCACCGATCGCGAGGGGCACAGCGTGACCCTGGGCAGCAAGACCATCACCTGCGACAACGCCCACGCCACGTTGCC
>CAZTNO010000036.1:0-15403 GCA_964614865.1 uncultured Clostridia bacterium | reverse complement strand
GAAGTGGCGCGCACTGCCCCCGACTATGGCGACCGGCGCGAGGCGGCGCTGCTCAAGGTGGAGGCCCTGCGGGCCCAGGGCAATGCCGCCGGGGCCATGGAACACCTGATGCGGTTTCTGGGGCGTACCCGCGACCCGGTGGTCGAGCAGGTGTTCCAGCGCCGATTCGGCGAATTCATGGCCGTGGCCCGGCAGGAAAACCGTCAAGCCGATTTTCTCCGCCTGTGGACCTCGCTGAAGGACTGGAAGAGCTATCTGACCGCCCCGCAGTTGCGGATGGTCGGTGATACCCTCTTCGAGCTCAACCTGGTCGATGGAGCCACCGATGTGTTCACCTTCTTGCGGCGCTATCAGATCTACCGGAGCGAATGGCCCGCCGCAACCCAGGGGCTGATCCGCTGCCTGTATGCCAGGGGACAGTGGCAGGAATGCCTTTCCCGCATCGAGGAGGCTTCCCCTGGCGAACTGCCGCCCGGCAGCGAATTCCTCTTCTACCGGATCGCCTGCGCCGAGCAGCTCAACCGGCCGGGATGGCAGGAGTTGCTGCGACGGCTGGAACTGCCCGGCACCGGGGACCGCTTCACCCTGGAACTGCTGCTCCGCCAGGGAGAACTGTTTGCCCGGGATAAGCGGATCGAGCAGGCGATCGAGGTATACCGGACGCTGGGCAAGGCCCTGGATTTGCCTCCGGCGCGCAAGCTTGCCGTCAGCCAGCGGCTCGCTGATCTGTACCACCAGCAGGGCGATCTGGACCAGGCCCTGCGGGAGTACCGCCGCCTGGACAATAATGGGGGGGAATCGGACTGGACCCTCTACCAGCAGGCGTTGATCCTGCGCAGTCAGAAGAACCGGATCGAGGCCGCCCGGGTGATCGAGCGGCTGAAATCCCGCTATCCCCAATCCCCCTGGGCCCGGAAGGTATCCTGAGAGCATGTCCGACAAGGAAGAGTTCGAACTCCTGAAGAAGACCTTCGACGAGTTCATCCACACCGCCGGCACCTTGCAGCAGTCGTACACCACCCTGAAGAGCCGCGCCGACCGCTTGTCGCTCTACCTCTCCACCCTGCTGGAGAATATGGAATCGGCGATCCTGGTATTCAACGCCCAGGGCGAGTTGTTGATCTGGAATCCGCCGGCCACCCGCTATTTCCCGGTTTTGGCCCGGCTCACCCCCCCGGTGTCCATGATGGCCCTGGCCGAGGGGTCGGTGATTCCGGTGGAAGCCATCCGTTCCGGCCCGGGATCGCTGGTGCCGCTCGAGGTGGAGTGGGAGGGGAAACGGTGCTGGATCGAGGTGACGGTTTCGCCGTTTCGCGATCCGGTCGGCGGCGATCCGGGGTCGCTGTGGACCCTGGCCGACAAAACCCAGCTCCGCCAGCTGCAACAGCGCGCCGAACAGGAAGACCGGCTGCGCCGGATGGGGGAATTCGCCGCCGAAGTGGCCCACGAGATCCGCAACCCGCTGGCCAGCATCGAGTTGATGACCGGGCTCATCGAGGACGACCTGGCCTCGGGGCGGTCGCCGGGCGAATTGATCCAGCGCATCCGCAGTGCCGTGCGGGCCATGAACCACACCGTGACCAACATCCTGCTCTACACGCGCAACCTGCGGGTCGAGCCGGCCGCGTTCGACCTCGAGGAACTCATCGACCAATCGCTGGCAGGCATCGACGACCTGGCGAGCAAAAAACGACTGCGCGTGGTCCGAGATCACCCGCAGGTTTCGGTTGTTGCCGACTTCGACCTGTTGCTGCAAGGGCTGCTCAACCTGCTGCTCAACGCCGCCCAGGCGGCCCCCGAAGGGGGGCAACTCGAGGTGCGGGCCGAGGCCCGCGAACACGAGTTGCTGCTGTCGGTCGCTGACGACGGCCCCGGCATTCCCGAGGCGATCCAGAGCCAGGTATTCCTCCCCTTCTTCACCACCAAGACCACCGGCACCGGCCTCGGGCTGGCCATGGTCAAACGGGCGATCGAGGCCCACGGCGGGACGATCGCCTTCCACTCGCCGGCGGGCGGCGGCACTTCTTTCCATATCCGCGTTCCGCTATAATGCCCCCCATGGACCACTGGGACATCCTGATCGTCGACGATGACGAAAACCTGAACTTTGCCCTGCACGAGACCCTCACCCGGAAAGGATACGTGGTGGACCGGGCGTTTGGCGTTGCCGAAGCGCGTGAAAAACTGCTGGCCACCCGCTACCCATTGGTCGTGACCGACGTCAAGATGCCCGACGGTAGCGGCATCGACCTGGTCGCCGACATCAAACGGCGTTCCCCGCAAACCGAAGTGCTGGTGATCACCGCCTATGGCGAGATCGATGACGCGGTGCGGGCCATGCGCAACGGGGCCGCCGACTACATCCAGAAGCCCTTTGCGGCAGACAAGCTGCTGTCCCGGGTGGAAAACCACTTTCCCAGCAGGTTTTCCGGGGCCCTCCCCGGCGATTTCCTGACCAGCTCCCCCCCCTTGCTGGCCCTGCTCGATCGCGTGCGCCGGGCCGCCGCCAGCGGGGTGCCGGTGATGATTGGCGGGGAGAGCGGGACCGGTAAAGAGGTGTTGGCTCGTTTCCTCCACGGCAACAGCCCGCGCCGCGACTTTCCCTACGTTGCCCTGAACTGCGCGGCCATCCCCGAAAACTTGCTGGAAAGCGAGCTGTTCGGCTACGAAAAGGGGGCCTTCACCGGGGCCGACCGCCTCAAACCCGGCAAATTCGAACTCGCCGACCGGGGCACGCTGGTCCTCGACGAGATCGGCGACATGCCCCTCCACCTGCAAGCCAAGATCCTGCGCGTGATCCAGGAGCGGGAGGTCGACCGGCTCGGGGGCAAGAAGGGCCTGCGCATCGACGTTCGGTTGATTTCGCTCACCAATCAGGACATCCGGAAACGGATCGCCGACAAGACATTCCGCGAAGACCTGTACTTCCGGCTGAACGTGGTCGAGTTCACCATCCCCCCCTTGCGCGAGCGCCCCGAAGACATCCCCTTTCTATCGGCGGCCTTTCTCGAGGTTATCGCCAAGGAACTCGGCCACCCCCCGCTGAAGCTCTCCTCGGGGGCCCGGGACAAGCTGCTGGGTTATTCGTGGCCGGGCAACGTGCGCGAGTTGCAAAACGCCTTGCAGCGAGCCGCCATCTTCTGTGACGCACCCCAGCTCGAAGCCGGCGACTTCGATTTGCCCAAAGGCGAGGTCCGCCCGGGAGTCGCTTTCGTTCAAGACATCCAGACGGTGGCCGCCATGGAAAAAGAGCTGATCCTGCGCACCCTGGAGCGTACCGCCGGCAACCGGGGCAAGGCGGCCGAACTGCTCGGCATCTCGGCCCGCACCCTGCGCAACAAACTCCAGGAGTACCGCCTGGAAGAGCCCCCCCCGAAGGCATTGCAATAAAAAAGGCCGGAGAGGCCCGCCTTTTCAGCGAACCCGACCCCGGCCTGTTTTTCAGCCTGGTTCAGCGACCCTTTGGGCAGATCGCTACTTGTTTTGCAGATCCTGAAGCGAGAACTTGTCTTTCTTGCTGTAGCCGGCGGGGACGGTGAAGGTGTTTGCCGGAGCCGCCTTCTGCGTCAGCTCCACCACTTCGCTGGTCACCTTGAGGTTGGCGCCCATCACGTTGCCGGTCATTTCGAAGGCCACCTGGAGCCCCTTGACCTTGCGCAGTTCGGCCAGCGAGGCGGCGTCCATGAAGCCCAGTTTGGCGACATTCTCGTACATGTCGGAGAATGCCTTCCAATCGAGGGGAGCTTCGGTGGTGGCAAACGACTTCATCTTCATCGGCATCATCGGCATGTTCATGTCGATGTCGTAGCCTTCGCAATTGAGGCCGAGGATCTTCTTCTTCTGACCATTGGGGGCCACCTTGACGGTGACTTTCATCATGCCCATCATGCCGGCCGCCTCGGGGGGCATCAATTTGCTGATGTCCAAGGGGAGCGCGGCTTCGACATACGACTTCTCGGCGTGGTTGACGATGATCATCACCTTGCGGCTGTTGTCGATGATCACGTTCCGCTTGTCGGTTACGGTGCTCATCTTGTCTTTGCCCACCCACTGCTCGGTGAACTCGTCTTTGGCGGGCTGATTCTGCCCCATGATGCTCATGGCATCGGTGTGGACTTTGGTCTTGATGAATACGTCGGCCGGCAGGGCGGTCACCAGGACGGCCAGCACGGCGATCAGACAAAAAGCGACTTTCTTCATGAATCCTCCTGAAAGGACATTGTAAGCGCCCGGGCGCTAACCGTCAAGCGGGTCACTTGGTTTCGAGCTGGAACAGGGCCTGGTCGACCGCGACGTTGGCCTGGATCTTGGTCATGGTCACCTCGAGCACTTTCTGCCCCTTCACCGTCAACACCGCCTTGTACGGGATGGGTACTCCCGCGACCAGCCGGTAATCGGAATAGGCCAAACGCAAGATTCCCGGCATGCCGGGCATCTCGGAGACTTTCTCTTCGAAGGCGACACGCCCCGTCGTGGGGTGCAGGTAGAGCCGTCGCCAGTTCTTGGTCGGGTCGATGACGTAGAGCACGTCGTATTCCTGACCTCCCACCGCCTGCGTGCCCAGCGACTGGATGGTCAACTGGTCGGCACCGCGCACCAGGTTGCCGAAATCATCCCAGCGCTTCTTGACGGCTTCCGAGGCCGACATCGCCTGCCCCTTGCCCATGGCGCGGTTGACCCCCTGGTCACCGACCACCACCGATTCCATCTTCTGCCCCATGACCGCCTGCTCGGAGTAGAAGCGATCGGGATAGACCACCTGGTCGCGCATCTTCATCGGCAGGGACATGCCCTGGATCGACAGCACCGCTTCGGATTCGCTCACCAGGGTCTTGAGCTTCAGGTAGCCGGCGTATCCTTTCCCCAGGGCGGCGGCGAAGATGGCCTTGCCCTTGGCCAGATTTTCGGGGGTAGCGGCGGGGATGACCTCCTTGACCTCGGGTTTCGGGATGGTGATGTCGATGGTCTTGATGGGGCCCAGTGAATTCAGCGAGTCCTTGAGTTCAGCCGGGTTGCCGACCACCACGATGAACATCTTGTCGGGGTGCAGGTAATCCTTGGCAACCTTGATCACGTCGGCAGCGGTCACCCGGGCGACCCCCTCCAGAATCCGCTTCTGGAGATCCTCGGGGAGGTTGTAGTACTCCCGGTTCAGCGCCTGGGAGAGGATGCGTGCCGGAGAGCTGAACTTGAACACGAACGAGTTGCGGAAAAAATCGCGGGCCGAGTTGAGCTCGGCATCGGAGACCGGCTCCTTGCGGATCCGCTCGATCTCCTCGAAGATGGCCTGGATGGCCAGCTTGGTCGATTCGGACTTGGTGAAGGTGCCAAAGTAGGTGACCCCGCGGCGCAGGTAGTCGGGGAAGATCCCGCCGCCGACGCCGTAGGTCAGCCCCATCTGGGTGCGCACCCGCGTGAACAGGCGCGAATCCATGCTCTGCGAGAAGATCTGGTTGAACATGGCGATCGGGGCGGCCTTTTCGATGTCGTAGACGTCGCCCAGGTGGCCGATCTGGATGTAGCTCTGGTTGAGGTTCTCTTTGGCGGCCAGGGCCACCTTGAAGTCGGGGGTGAGCTCCTCGACCTGCGGCAGAGCCGGCAGCTCGGCTTGACCTTGCCAACCGGCAAAGGCCTTTTCCATCTTGGTTTGCAGCTCAGGCAGGGTGAGCGGGCCGGTGACGCCGACCAGCAGGTTGCCCGGGGCGAAGAACCGACGGTGGACGCTGGCCACGTCGGCGGTGGTGATGGCGTCGAGGTGGGCAAACTCCATCACCCGGCCGTAAGGCGACGACGCAAACAGAATCTTGCTGAACTCGCGGTCCAGGATGCCGTTGGGCTCGTCGTTGCGCCGGGCGATCGCGCTGGCGGTCTGGGTTTTGATCTCGTCGAGCTTGTCCTGGGCCAAACCGGGCTTCATCAGCAGGCGGGCAAGGATGGAGAGGGCGTCGTCGAGCGAGTCTTTCAGGCAGGAGAGGGAAACCGTGAACGAATCCCCGCTCGTGGAGATGGAGAGGTCGATGCCACGCGATTCCAGGAAGCGGTCGACCTCGGAGCTCGACATCCCCTCGGTGCCGCCGATGCGCAGCAACTGAGCGGTGATGTCAGACAAGCCGACCTTGTCCTGGGGATCCCAGGGCGAACCGCCCTTGATGCGGATCTCCAGGTTCACCAGCGGCAGACGGGTTTCGGGGATCAGCCGCAGGCGAATCCCCTGGGCGGTGGTGGCCTTGAGCACGGCCACCTCGGGGATCTTGCCCAGAGCCGGGTAGCGGAGCTGGTCGATGCCCCGTTGGGGTTTTTTGGCCGCCACCGGCAAGACCAGGGCGACCATCAGCAGAATCAGGACGAGCCGTTTCATTTCTTCACCTCCCCGCGGGTTTCGATGCGCCCGATCACCCGGGCCGAAGTCGTCAAGTACTGCTGGGCCAGCGTCTGCAGGTCGCCGGCGGTGATCTTTTCCAGCTGGTCGAAGTGGTCGAAGGCCTTGGTCCAGGAACCGAGTTGCACTTCGGCTTGCAGCAAGCTCATCAGGATGCCCTGGGGCTCGTCGAGGCGGCGGACCAGGTCGGCGGCGAGGCGGGTCTTGGCCGAGCGGAGTTCCTCATCCGACACCGGGGTGGCCTTCAGCTGCTCGATCTCCTTTTCGATCACCCCCAGCAGTTCGTCGTTGGTGCGACCGCTGTTGGGCAGGGTATAGATCAGGTAGAGCCCGGGGTACTTGGTGCCGGGGAAGCCGGCAAAAGATCCCACCATCAGGGCGGTCTTGTCGTCGCTGACCATCTTCTTGTAGAGGCGGCTGGTGCGGCCCCGGGTGATCAGGTAGTCGAGCACGTTGAACTTGAGCATGTCGGGAGAACGGACGTCGGGGCAGTGGTAGCCCATGATCAGCCAGGGTTGGGAATCTTCCCGGATCAGCACCGACTTTTCCGACAGCGGGGCCGGATCGACGGTGATCTGGCGCGGATTGCGCGGAGACTTCTTCAGCCGGGCGAAGTACTTCCGGGCCATCGCTTTGAGCTGGGCGGGGGTGACGTCGCCGGTGACGCCGATCACCAGGTTGCCGGCGCCGTAGTTTTTCGCCAGGTAGCCGCGCACGTCGGCGGGCGAGATATGCTGCAGGTTGGACATCGGGCCGATCACGCTGGACCGGTAGGGCTGGTCCTTGAAGGACACCGACAGGAGCTCTTCGACGAGCTTGCCCACCGGCTGGTTTTCCACCCCCATGCGACGCTCTTCCATGATCACGTCTTTCTCTTTGTAGAACTCGCGCAGCACCGGGTCGGTGAAGCGCGAAGACTCCAGGTAGGCCCACAGCTCGATCTTGTTGGAGGGGAGGCTGAAGAAGTAGATGGTCTGGTCCGACGAGGTCATGGCGTTGAGGCCGACCGCTCCCTCGCGTTTCAGCAGGGTGTCGAACTCGTTGGCCTTGACGTACTTGCCGGCCTTCTCCATCAGGTCGCGCAGTTCCTTGTCGAGGGTGGCGATCCGGGCGCTGTCGGGGGCAGGACTCCCCCGCTCCAGGCGGATCTGCTCGAAAACCCCCTCCATCCGGTCGAGCAACTTTTTCTCGGCGGCGGCGTCGGTGGTGCCGACCTCGCTGGTGCCTTTGAAGGCCAGGTGTTCCAGGATGTGGGAGATGCCGAAGATGCCGGTTTGCTCGTCCGTGGCGCCGACGTTGGCGTAGGTGACGAACGAGGCGATAGGCACCGAGTGGTCTTCCAGCAGGATGAACTTGAGGCCGTTGTCCAGGGTGAATTCACTGACCTGTTTTTTCAGCGCCGCCACGCCTTGATCGGCCCAAGCCAGGCCGGGCACGATCAGCGACAGGAAAAGCGCCAGCACGATCGTCTTTCGCATTCCTTCCTCCTCGTGTTTGGGATGAGATTCCCCCCGCAAGTCGGGGGGAGGATGTCTTTGATACGCAATTCTTGCCGGCCAGGTTTCCAAATAATTCCCCATTACGACCGGCGATCCCCTCCCCTTTTTTTGCCACCCGGGTCTGCTTGACAAGCCCGGCAGCAATCCCGATAATTCGACCTCTGGAGAAAATCAGCATGAATCCCATGGAAACCATCGCCGCCGACCTGCAAAGCATCCGTCGCGACGGGAGCTCGATTTGCGCGGGCGTGCTCGAAGCGGTCCCCTACGAAAACGTTTCGCAAACCACCCGGGTCGAGATCGTCAACCCCGAGTTCACCTCGCTCTGTCCCAAGACGGGGCTGCCCGACCACGGCACGATCGTGATCCGCTACCTCCCCGACCGGGCGATCGTGGAGCTCAAATCGCTGAAGTACTACTTCATGCAGTACCGCAACGCGGGGATCTTCTACGAAAGGCTGACCCCGCTGATCCTGACCCACCTGCGCCAGGTGCTGGATCCGGTGGAACTGACGGTCGAGGCCACCTTCACCCCGCGGGGCGGGCTCTCCTCGACCGTCGTCTCCACCTACCGCCGGAACTGAACTTTCCGTTCAGGCGGTGGGATGGGCCTTGCGGTCCTTCTTTTCCTTTTTCTTCTTCTGCTTTTCCTTGATCGAGACCTTGGGCTTCTTTTCCGATTTCGGCTTGTCTTTTCCTTTCGGCATCGTTTCCTCCGGGGGGTTGATTGCGTTCCATCATAGCCAAGTTGGCAAAAAAAAGCAAAGTCAGCTCAGCTTGAGTTTGCGGTAGCGCATGCGGTGCGGCGTCGAGGCCTCGTCGCCGAGCCGTTTCTTGCGATCCTGTTCGTACTCCGAGTAGTTGCCCTCGAACCAGGCCACCTGGCTGTCCCCTTCGAAGGCCATGATATGGGTGGCGATGCGGTCGAGAAACCAGCGGTCGTGGGAGATCACCACCGCGCAACCTGGGAAGTCTTCCAGGGCGTCCTCGAGGGCGCGCAGGGTGTGGACGTCGAGGTCGTTGGTCGGTTCGTCGAGCAGCAGGACGTTGGCCTCGCTCTTGACCACCCGGGCCAGGTGGACGCGGTTGCGCTCGCCGCCCGACAAGGTGGCGACCTTCTTCTGCTGGTCGGCGCCCGAAAAGTTGAACCCGGCCACGTAGGCCCGGCTGTTGATCGTCCGGCCGCCGATGGTCAGCACCTCCTGCCCCTCGCTGATCACGTCCCAGACCGTCTTGTTGCCGTCGAGCTGGTCGCGGTCCTGATCGACGTAGCCCAGCTGGACCGTCTCGCCCAATTCGATCGTCCCGCCATCGGGAGTTTCGCGTCCGGTGAGCAGCTTGAACAGGGTGGTCTTGCCGGCGCCGTTGCCGCCGATCACCCCGACGATGCCGCCGCGCGGCAGGTGGAACGACAGGTTGTCGAACAACAGCCGGTCGCCGTAGGCTTTACAAAGCCCTTTTGCCTCGATCACCTGTTCACCGAGCCGGGGGCCCGAGGGGATGCGCAAGGTGACCTCGTCGGGCAGGGTTTGCTGTTCTTTTGCCAGCAGGTTCTCGTAGGCGTTGAGGCGGGCCTTGCCCTTGGCCTGGCGGGCTTTGGGCGACATGTGGATCCAGTCGAGCTCCCGCTGCAGCATCCGCCGCTGGCGGCTCTGCGCTTTGGCCTCCTGGGCCAGCCGCTCCTCTTTCTGCTCCAGCCAGGAAGAGTAGTTGCCTTTCCAGGGGATCCCCTGGCCGCGATCGAGCTCCAGGATCCAGCCCGCCACGTTGTCGAGAAAGTAGCGGTCGTGGGTGACCGCGATCACCGTCCCCTCGTACTGCTGCAAGTGTTGTTCCAGCCAGGCCACCGACTCGGCGTCGAGGTGGTTGGTCGGTTCGTCGAGCAGCAGGATGTCGGGCTCCTGGAGGAGCAGCCGGCACAGGGCCACCCGGCGCCGTTCCCCTCCCGACAGGACCGTCACCGGGGTCTCGGGCGGCGGGCAGCGCAGGGCGTCCATGGCCATCTCCAGCCGGTTGTCGAGCTCCCAGGCGTCGAGTTCCTCGAGTTTCTCCTGGATCTCGGCCTGGCGGGCGACCAGCTTGTCCATGGCGTCGGGGGCGAGGTCGGGGTCGCCGAAGCTCTCGTTGACCCGGTCGAACTCGGCCAGCAGGTCTACCGTCTCCTGCGCCCCCTCCTTGACCACGTCGAGCACCGTCTTGGTGCTGTCGAGCTTGGGCTCCTGCTCGAGCAGGCCGACGGTGTAGTCGCGCGAGCGCACCACCTCGCCGACGATCTCGGCATCCTGGCCGGCGATGATGCGCAGCAGCGAGCTCTTGCCCGAGCCGTTGGCGCCGAGGACGCCGATCTTGGCGCCGTAGAAGAACGAGATCGAGATGTCCTTGAGGATCCAGCGGGTCGGCGGCACCACCTTGCCCACCCCGACCATCGAAAAAATCACCTGATTGCCCGGATTCTTTTTCATGTTTGGTTCTCCCAGTCGCTCCCCGGATTCGGGGAGGATCCCCCATTATACCCCGCCCCGGGCAAAAGGCAACCGGGGCGGTGCCTGGCGGTCCGGCGGCAGCGAGGCGATCACCAGCATCTCGTAGTCGTCAGGGGTCAGCGGGTCGTTCCGGCTGAAGGCACCCAGCCGGGCGCCGAAGATGTCCACGGTGGCAAACCCCAGCGACTTCAGCAGCCAGGTGATCTCGCAGGGGACGTAGTAGCGCTCGTTGCAACGCAGCTCCTTGCGTTTCCCCAGATCGTCGACCACGGTGGTGACGTTGACGTCGCGGAAGGTCAGCAGGTCGAAGGAGTTCTGGTCGTACTCGGCGTTCCCCTCTTTCCGGTTTTCGGCCAGGAAGTCCCGGACCGAGTGGAATAACGGGAACAGCCCGTTCAGGGTGGTGAAGACCAGCTTCCCGCCGGGGCGAAGCGCTGCCGCGGCTCCCCCCAGGATGCGGAAGTTCATCTCGTCGGTCTCCATCAGCGGGAACGCCCCCTCGCACAGCATGATCGCCAGGTCGAACTCTTGCCGGAACGGTAGTTCCCGGGCATCGTGCCGCTGGAAGGCGATCGTCAGCCCCCTGGCCGCGGCCTTTTCCCGGGCCCGCTCCAGCAGTGACTCCGACAGGTCGATGCCGACCAAGCGGTACCCCCGGCCGGCCAGCTCGATGGCGTGCCGGCCCGTGCCGCAGCCGACATCGAGGATCCGCCGAGTCTTGTCGAACGCGATCTCCTGTTCGATGAAGTCGCACTCCCCCATCGTTCCTCGGGTGAAGCTCTCCTGGTCGTACTTTTGTCCGTAGTCGCGGAACAGCTCCTCGTACCATTGCGTCATGGCGAACTCCTCCTCCGGCCGCTCCGGGATCAGGCGCCGGCTTCAACCGGCAGGGCGGCCTCGCGGTCGATCTCCTCGAGGCGGGCCATCTTCTCCTCCCACACGGCCATGCGTTGCTTGAGCGTCTCGCTGACGCGCTTGTGGGCGACCATCGCCGGGCCGATGCGGCTCGAATCGGCCAGGAAAGCCGGGTCGCACAGCGAATTCTCCAGCGTCGATTTTTCGGTTTCGAGCGCGGCGACCTCGCCCTCCAGAAAGGAGATCTCCTTTTGTACCGCGCGGCGGCGGGCCTGGGTCTGGCTGCGCCGCTCGGCCTCCAGCCGGCGCAGCTCTTTTTTCGACAGCCCGTCGGGGGCGCTCCCCTCCGCGACCGTCCCGGTCTGGAGCGCGACCGGGGCCACCGGCTGGCCCGCGCGGCGGGCGATGAACTCGGAGTAGTTGCCGGGGTAGTCGGTGATGCTCCCCTCGCGCAGTTCCAGGATGCGCGTCACCATGCTGTCGAGAAAGGAGCGGTCGTGGGAGACGATCACCACCGTGCCCCCGTAGCCGCGCAGGGCGCGCTGGAAAACCTCGCGCGTCTTGCTGTCGAGGTGGTTGGTCGGCTCGTCGAGGATCAGGCAGTTGGATGCTTGAAGCAGCAGCCGGAGCAGGGCCAGGCGGGACTTCTCGCCGCCCGACAGCACCTCGACCTTTTTCTGCACGTCGTCGCCCGAGAACAGGAAGGCGCCGAGCAGGTTGCGGCGCTGCAGGTCATCGGCCTTGCCCCCGGCGGCCACCGCCTCTTCCCAGACCGTGCGCCGGTAGTCGAGTTCGGCGGCGCTCTCCTGCGAGTAGTAGCCGATGCGGATCCGCTCGCCGCGCTGCACGGTGCCGCTGGTCGGCACCAGGCGGCCGGAGAGGATGCGCGAAAGGGTGGTCTTGCCTGCGCCGTTGACCCCGATCAGGGCCAGGCGTTCGCCGCGCCGGATGACCAGGTCGAGGCCGGAAAACACCTGGTTGTCGCCGAAACGCTGGCCGACGCCGGTCAGCACGAAGACCTCGGCCTCGCCCTTGTCGGCCTCGGGGAAACGCATCGTCACCTGCCGTTCCTTGCGGATCTCGGGCAGCTCTTCGTAGCCCTCCAGCATCTTGATGCGGCTCTGCACCGCCGCGGCCTTGGTCGCCTTGGCCCGGAACCGGTCGATGAACTCCTGGGCGCGGGCGATCTCGGAACGGCGGGCGGTCCATTGCCGGCGCAGCTGGTCGAGCCGCGCCTCTCTTTCCCGCTCGTAGCGGGTGTAGTTGCCGGCGAACAGGGTGACCTTGCCCCCGGAAACCTCGGCGATGCGGCGCACCGTCTTGTCGAGGAAGGTGCGGTCGTGGGAGACGGCGATCATGGTGCCCGGGTAGTCCTTCAGGTAGCTCTCCAGCCACTCCATGCTCTCGGTGTCGAGGTGGTTTGTCGGCTCGTCGAGCAGCAGGATCGTCGGGCGCATCAGCAGCAGCCCGGCGAGCGCTACCCGCATCTTCCACCCGCCCGAGAACGTGGCGCAACTGCGCTGCTCGTCGCCCGGGGCAAAACCCAGGCCACGCAGCACCCGGCGGGCGGCGGCGGGGAACGCGGGCCCCTCGCCGATCCGGTAGGATTCCTGCAGGGTGGCAAAGCGGCGCTCGTCGCCGGGATCCGCCTGCCCCGCGTTGATCCGCTGTTCGAGCCCGGAGAGTTCCCGTTCCAGTTCCAGGATCCCCCCCTTGTCCTTCAGGTAGTCGAGCAGGGGGACCGCCGGCAACTCGGCCAGGTCCTGGGGCAGGTAGCCCAGCGTTTCGCCTCTCCCGACCTCGACGGTGCCCGATTCGGGCAGCGACTCGCCAACCATCAGGCGCAGCAGGGTGGTCTTGCCGGCGCCGTTGTCGCCGACCATGCCCACCCGCTCCCCCGGGGGAATGGTCCAGTCGACTCCGGCAAGGATGCTCTTGCCGGCGAACTGGACGGAGATGCCCTTCAAGATGATCAATGGAGTGGTTCCTTTGCGGAGAGACCATTATACGGCATTTGCCGGGTGCTGGCAAAGTCGGTTTGCTGGCGGTGGGGAAGGATTGTCAAAACGAAAACAGTCGCCGCTCCGGGCAAGTCTTGGGGACAGGTCTCTGACGATTCCGTCCCGGGCAGCCGCGGGGGGCTGCCCCTGCGTCCATCAGTGGCCTTGACAGCGCGGGGTGCGATCCCTACAATGCGTGGGCTGGAAGCCGGAACGACCGGCACCGGGAGGAATCTCATGGAACGCACGGTTCAGGAACTGCTGGCGCGGGCCAAAGAGGCCCAGAAAAACGCCCATGCCCCCTATTCGAAGTTCTTCGTGGGCGCCGCGTTGCGCGACGACGCGGGCCGCATCCATACCGGCTGCAACGTGGAAAACGCCTCTTACGGCCTCACCTGCTGCGCCGAGCGCAACGCCATCTTCCAGATGGTGGCCGGCGGCGGGCGCAAGCTGTCCGAAATCCTGATCGTCGGCGACACCGACCAGCCCCTCCCCCCCTGCGGCGCCTGCCGCCAGGTGATCGCCGAATTCGCCGCCGGCGAGGCCCGCGTCCACATGGTCAACCGCCGCGGCGAGGTGACCACGGTCACCCTCGACGACCTGCTGCCCCACCGTTTCTACCTCGGCGATCACCAACCAACCTGAGCTACTTCTCCCGCCCGTACTGAAAGCTCGAGCCGCCCACGAACTCCCGCAGGATCGAAGTCGGCGGCAATTCGCCAGCCGCCGCGGGCAAAAACAGGCGCAGGAAGCCGAGCAGGCGCTGGGCCTCGGAGAACACCGGGGCGGTTTGCGGGATTTCGGCCAGCAGCGGTTCGGCCAGGGGCTTGAGGATCGCCAGTTCGAAAAACAGGGCCGAGTTGAACATGACGTCGGCCCTCTCCTGGAACGGGAAGATGTGCTTCTCCTCTCCGCAGATCACCGAGGGAAAGCGCGCCAGGGTCTCGGCGGCCGCGTACCCCCGGTACTTGTGATCCCTCACCATGCGGCGGAGTACGCGGGTGTCGGTGGTCGAGATGCGGTTGTGATCGTCGAGGGTGAGCTGGGTCAGGGCCGAAATGTAGATCAGGAATTTGCCGGTGTCGGGAATGGTCGCGGTCAGCTGGTCGTTGAGGCCGTGGATGCCCTCGACGATCATCAGCTGGTCGTCCTCCAGATGCAAAGGGCGCCAGCTGTTTTCCCGCTTGCCGCTGGCGAAATCGAAGCGGGGCAGGACGACCTCGCCCCCGGCCAGCAGGGCTTCGAGCTGGCTATTGAACAGCGCGACGTCGAGGGCCCCCAGCGACTCGAAGTCGTAGTTTCCGTTCTCGTCTCGCGGGCACCGCTCGCGGTCGATAAAGTAGTTGTCCATCGAGATCATCACCGGGCGGATGCCGTTGACCCGCAGGTGGATGGAGAGCCTCTTGGCCAGGGTCGTCTTGCCCGAGGAGGAGGGGCCGGCGATCATCACCAGCCGGACCTGGCCCCGCTTCCCGGCGATGGTGTCGGCCATGTCGGAGATCTTCTTCTCGTGCAGACATTCCCCCACCTTGATCAGGTCCGACATGCCTCCCAGGCGGATCAGCTCGTTCAGCCTGCCGACGTTGGCCACCCCTTGGATCTTGCCCCAGGCCTGGCTCTCCTGGTAGACGTGAAACAGCTTGGTGTTCCGGCCGATGGTGGTGGCGATCACGGCATCGGGCACCGGGGGGAATAACAGCAGGAAGCCGGGGCTGTACGATTTCAGCTCGAAGCGGGCGATCGCCCCCGTCGAGGGGGCCAGCGGGTGGTTGCCGATGTCGGCCCAATCGCCGTTCTCGTAGATCGACACCGCGTCCAGGTCGGAGTTCTCCAGCAGCCGGGCCTTGTCCCGGGCGGCCCGGGCGGCGAAGAAGGCTGCAGCTTCGGTTCGCGGCACCAAACGCCGCACGAACGGCGTGTCGCGGGCGATGATGTCGCCGATACGCCCGCGGATCTGGCCGAGGATCTCCTCGTTGACCGGGGTGTCGAGAAACAGGTCGTAGTAGACCCCCGAGCCCAGGGAGTGGCCGATGACCAGACGTGAGTTGGCGTACAGCTCGCGCACCGCCATGGCCAGGATGAACTGCAAGGTGCGGCGGTACACCTCCCGCCCCTCGCGGTCGGCGTAGGTCACCCACTCCAGCCGGCCGGAGGCCAGGCCCTCCTCGACGCGGCGGCGCCCCTGCT
>CAZTNO010000035.1:0-15578 GCA_964614865.1 uncultured Clostridia bacterium | reverse complement strand
CTTCCGCACCGATGGCCTTGTAAGCCCGCTCGTGCTGGTTGTTCAGGATCGCCTTTTCCTTGACATAGATCTCGTAGGAAGGATCCGTTCCCTTTTTCAACTCGACATAATTCCTCACTTTTCGTTTCAAGCAAACGTCGGTGACGATCCCCGAACTCGTTTCCGGATCGAGACGCGGCAGATTGCCAGCATCAGGATCGCCATTGGGGTTGCCATCCTGGACATCGAACACGAGCACAAAGTCATAGCGATTCTTGATGGGGTTGTTCATGGCGTTTCTCCTTATTCGTTGGTTTCTTTCTTGTCCGTTTTTTTGGTATAGAAATCCTGCGACTGATGGTAGTAGCCCACGGCGAAGCGGCCCTGGTCGTCCAGACTCAGGTGAGCCGGAAAAGCCGTTTTTGCTTCGACCCCGTCGAGAATGCCGCCCAGCAACTTCTCGAAGTAGATACGACGTCCAGGGCTGGCGAGCTTGGCCAGATGGTGATTCTTGAGCCGCATCAGGTTGCCAAAGACAGTAACCGGTGTCCCCGACGCAGCACCGTAGAAACGGTCCCGGATCGTGGCATTGATGCCGGGGTTGGCCTCCTCCTGGATCTTCTCCAGGGTGGCAAACAAGCGCCCCAGCCGGTAGCCGATGTTGCGGTTGGATTCGTCCAGACTCATCTTCAACTCCTCCTCGTTATTTGGATTCATGGTGCGGGTCTTGCGGTTGATGCTGGCCTTGATCAAGGCAGCCCGGGCATAAGTGATCTCATGCTCGGCCTTGATCCGGCGCAAAACCAACTGCAAGAGCGTCTGCGGATAAGGCAGCCCTTGCAGGGCGGAACGCATCACTTCGCCGGCGAGTTTAGGCGGTATGTTCTCCGATTTTCCCAGCGGAGCGATGGAAACAAGCAGTCGGAACATGGAAAGGACATCTCTTTCTTTAGGGCCATGAATGATGCTCAGGTCCCGGAAATGAGCGGCAATTTTTTGCGCCATGCCCGCAACGGTATCGACAAGCCAGAAGCGTATCGAAATCCTGGAAGCGTTTGGGGCCAGGCCAAGCACGAAAAAACGCCCGCCTCCACTCTCGAGTGAACCTGGCGATCCCGAAGAAATCGACTTGAACAGCGCCTCGACAGCCCGAACCCCTGCATCCGGATCGTCCTTGCTTGGCTCGCCGAAAAAACTTGCGAACATATCCGCAAACGCATCGTCTCTTTCTGCCCAAAAAACAGTGGAGGCATCCCCCACCTGGACCCTGGACCGGGAATCCTTTTCGAGCATCATGTTCAATGCCTTCGTGTAGGCGGTCATTGCTAGAACACTCACGGAGGCATTCGCCCCCTGCGACTTCTTGTATGAGCAAAAAGCAGCAAGGTTGAACGAAACGATATTTGCTCCCGAGCTTTGAGCGCCCCAGACGCCTTTGATTGAATCATGCAGCCTGGCCATTGCCCCATTATCTCCAGTCACCAGGCAAATCGATTCCCCGGCTTCATCCTCTTTCCTTCGAAAACGGGCATCGATCGCTTGCATGACCTTCGGTCGGGAAAAAACCGGCAACAGATCCCCCAGCAACTGAAAGGTCATATTCGGCCCTTTTGTCAAAGCATCGCGAACCGTTTCGCCAAGATCTAGGACCCGTTTGATGTTATCTGGATCGGAAAAGAAACATCGCACGGCCTCCAAACCCTCGTCCTCGATTCCGGCCAGCGCATTCAATTCCTGAATGAACGCCTGATGCTTGTCCGAATTCTCCCCCTGCTCTTGCCCGATGACGTATTCCGGGTTATCCCAGAGGGTGTTTGCCAATATGGTCCGGGTTCTTTTCACGGCCTGGGGTGCCAGATACCTTTTGGCTCGACGATTCTTTCCGTCCCCTTCGTATGTTTCCAAAACAGAAACCGGCACTCCATCGGGACTCAAAACGATTACCAGCGGAATCTCTTTCCACTGCCAACCCGGAGGGGCAATCCCTGAATTCGGGTCAGTCGCTTTCCGGTCATAATACTCTTTCAGCGCTTGCAGGATCACCGGCGCACCTCCTCGACGTTTTCTCGATCCGGGACACGGATGATCCCCCGCTCCATCCTCGGCTTGAAGAACATCGGCTGGGGGTCCTCGGGATCGGAAAAATCGAGATCGTAGAGCATCCAGCCGAGTTCGACCGTATCCTCGATGGGAACTGACAGTTCGCGCTCGGGATCGACCAGCCGCCAATCGGCGGCAAACTCCCGGCAGCCCAGGTATGGCTGGGTGAAACACTGGCCTTTTTTTGCCCGACGCTCGAACATGGCGGCATACTTGGCCGGCGACTCGTCGCGACGCAATTCGGATGCGTCTTCCACATCCAGCAAGTACTCTGGAACGGGGTTAGCGACCTTTCCCCGCCGTTCGGGGGGAATGAAGTCGAATTCGGCAAGCAACCGGTATTTCACATCGCGCAGGAACAGGCCGGCCCGCTGCTGCCGATTTTCTTCAATGAAGATCTCCTTCTTCCCTGGAGATGCGATCGCACCGACTTCGTTACGCCGTACCGAGATCCAGCGGATGGGTGCCAGTACTTCGATTTTCCGGATCCGCCAGAACATGGCCGGTTTCCACAGGATGGCCTCGAAGATGGCTCGGGCCGCCGAGGGGGTGATAACGTCATAGGAGACCCGCTCCACCTTCATCTCGGGCCGCGTGAAGCAAGCATACGGCCCGCTTACCTCCAGACAGAATCCTTTCATTTATTGACCTCCTCGTTTGGCACTCAGACAACCAGATCTTCCACAGTCCAACCCGCTCCCCAGAGATCCAGCCCCAATTCTTCGGTATATGCTCCCCGCCACAGCCAGAATCCCGGCGACACCTCTTCCAGCAAGCCATTGCTGCCCGCTTGGGCGAAATCCCGCCGGGACAGATTGACCATGGACCGTTGCAGCCGCCGCAACAAGTCCCGCGACGGCCCCCGGTTCCGCAACGTTTCCAGCAGGGAATCATTTCCACCAAAGGCGACCAATACCGGCTCTCGCGCCTGGTCGTCGATCAACTTGAATTGGTACCCCACCGTTCGTAGGTTCATGCCATATTCACGATCATCGGGAACCAGGTTGCCTCGGTACCACTTTTCTCCATCATCGTTCAGGCTGGCATAGAATTGTTCGAAGTAGCGAGCATATTCAGCGGGGCACTGGGGATCAAAACCGTCCATTTGCGCCTGGATTCGGCACGCAGTTTCTCCCTTGCGCAACAAACCGACCGGGGCATCCTTGGGAGGAACGAAAACCCGGACCTGCCCGAGTCGCCCCGATTCGTTCAGCTTCCCTTCCCGATTGCACCTGCCAGCGGCCTGGGCAATCGAATCGAGCCCCGCCATGGCCCGGTACACCACCGGAAAATCGATATCGACCCCGGCCTCGACCAGTTGGGTACTGATCACCCGAACCGGCTGGTTCGATTGGAGTCGCGCCTTGATGGTGGCGATCACCCGTGACCGATGCTCTCCGCACATCAGGGCAGAAAGGTGAATTGTTCCAGGCGGCATCGCTCGGTAAAGGTCATGGCAATCCCGCCTGGTGTTGACCACGCACAGCACCTGTTCGTACCCGGTCAGCTCTGCTGCCAGAGAAGGCCAGTCGGAACGGCTGGAAAAATCTTCCGGAAAGCGAATCTCGGTCCGGATCAGCCCGGCGTAGAGATGCTCCCGATCGGGTACGATCTCCCTGGCAGGAAGGATTCCTGGCAGGGCGGGTTGGGTGGCCGTGGCGAGCAGCATGGATACCCCGAAGTGGGCGACAAGCTGGTTGATGACCCTGACACAGGGGGAAAGCCACTGTGGCGGGATCATTTGGGCTTCGTCGAGGATGACCACACTGCGGCTCAGGTTGTGCAACTTGCGACAGCGGGAGGATCGACTCGCATAAAGAGACTCGAAAAACTGGACGTTGGTGGTGACAATGACCGGGGCGTCCCAGTTTTCTGCTGCCATCATCGCTTGCGGGGTTTCATTTTCGGTATCGATGCTGCTGTGATGTTCCACCACCTGGTCATCGCCGAAGATATGGCGCAACTCCCGGGCCGTTTGCTCAATGATACTGGTATAGGGGATCACATAGACAATTCGGTTCAAGCCGTGAATTAACGCATGTTCCAGGGCGAAGGCCAGAGCGGAAAGGGTCTTCCCCCCGCCCGTCGGCACCGTGAGCGAGTAGAGGCCGGGAGGATCCTTGGCCACCGCCCGGCACTGGGACAGCACCTGGGCACGAATCGCATTCACGGGCGAAGCGCTTGCATGGGCAAGTTTCTCCTCCATATAGGCGTCAAATAGCCCCTTCAGTTGCGATAATGGCAAGAAACCGGCCCTGAGGCTGCCGCGCTGCGGATCCATGAACTGTTCCGTATCGAGGAAATCGGCATCGACCAGACAGGAGAAAAGCATGCGGACCCATAGATGAAAGCTGTCGGGCTTGACGAAAGGCGGCGGTTTTGTCAAGGGTTTCAGCAACCCAGTGTATTCGTCAACCCGATCCCTGATCCGTCCCAGGTTGTCCGCTCCCTCGGCCAACCGGCTACGGAGTTCAGCAAGCGGGCTCTCCGGGGAGATGAAGTCGGGCAGCCCGGCATGATGACCGGCACTCAGGTACGCAAGGACCCTGCCGAATGGCAGTGAAAACCGCTGCTCGGCAAGAGCTCCCCCGGCACTGGAGTGGTTGACCTTGCCGGCACCTTCCCGGCCGTAATCGGGATCGGTCAGGCCATTGGCGCGAAGCAGATACGACTGGAAAGTCGGATCAATCTTGCCGAGGTCATGGAGCCAACCGGCATTCCAGGCCCAGTCAGCGGATTGGAAACTGGCGGCGAATCCGGCGGCCATTTCAGCCACCTGGCGAAGGTGGTCCTCCAGTGGTTGCCATTCCGAAATCGGGCACCCTTCCTTGCTGTGGGCATAGGATTTTCTTTGGGTTCCTCCGTCGTCCCGATCCGCCATTTTCACCTCCGATTCCTTCATTCTACCCCCCGTGGTCCCCCAGGGAGTGTCCTACCAAAACAATAGTTTCACAGGGGCGTCACTCCGCTTCTTTTTGAACGGCTCCGCCCTGGGCGAGGGGATGGATTGGACGATGCGCAACAGCCCTTCGGTGTTGGCGCAATCCTCCAAGCGGAGTTTTCCGTCGGCAGCAGTCAGTTTCAACCCGTGACAAATTGTCACGAGTTCGGCATCCCTTCTCTTCAGCTGTCTCCAGTACGCCTTGGGGTCGGCACTATCCGTCAGGGCCCCGACCACATCGGCCACCGAGAAATACCACTTCTTCTCCACCTCGTTCCAGACGGTGCGAATCCCCTTCGATTCGAACAGCTTGATGTTGCTCATTCTTCATCCTCCCACGCCACAGATCGGCGATGAATCTGATCGCCACCGGCCAAGCGTTCGCAGCCCTCCGGCCGCGCCAAAAAAGCCACTCCACTCCTCATTGCGACAACCTCCAGCTTACCCCACGTGGTACCCCAGGGAGTGTCCTACCGGTACACAGCATTCATCTTTTCGATCTCGCTGCGCAGGTCGTCGCGCAGTTCGGCGGGCGCCAGCACCTCGACCGCGGCGCCGAACTTGAACACCTCGCGGCGGATCTCGCGGAAATCTGCGACCGGAAAGCTCAGGCGGATACCGCCATCCTCGTCGCGACTCTCCTGCTGGTCAGGATGCCACACCTGCTCGGCGACGAAATCTGCGACCTCTGGGGCGAAGCGGAGCTCGACCCGGTGCCGTTTGGGTCCGCTCATGATGCCGAAACTCTGCCGCAGGTGCTCTTTGAGTTCCCCGGAGGATACCGGACAGGCCACCGGACCCGGGGCAAGCTCCACCCGGCGGATACGGGCCAGCGAGAAATCGCGCAGTTCGCCGCGCAGGGAGCAGTAGGCGATCAGGTGCCAGTTGCCCATGTAGCAGAGCAAATGCAAAGGAAAAACATCGCGGGACGTTGCCTTGCCCCGGTGGGGCGAGCGGTAGTCGAGCCGCAGCGAGCGCTCCGCCAGCAGGGCATCGAACACCTGATGGAAGATCTCCCCGGGGACCCTGGCGTATTCGACATTTTTGAGCGACACTTTGGCTTCGATATCGGAAAGCCGCACCTGGCGGCCTACGTTCATCCTGATCAGATCTTCCAGCAGCTCGCGCAAGGTCTCCTTCAATTCCTTGTCCGGAATCAACGAGGAGAGGCGAAACGAGAGGAGGAGCGAGGCAAATTCTTCGGGACCGACCCAATCGGGGGGCAGCTCGAACGAATCGTCGTCGTAGCGATACCCGCGTTTTGCCGCCACGTACTCCAGCGGGGCGCGAAGCCGGTCGCGCATGAAGTCGATCGCCCGTTGGGCGGTCTTGGGCGAAAGCTCGCACTCGCTGGCCAGCGTTGCGGCGTTGGGGTACTTGCCCTGCCTGACCTGTTGGTGAAACCAATGATACTGCGTGTAGATCTGATGGCGAATCACCGAATCCCTCCCCGTAACTGGACCATGACAGCAACTCCCGGCCAGGTTCTCCAACAAAAACCGAGGAAAGATCGGCTCTGCGGGCGATTCCCGCCAGCATAGGCCGGGAACCTTTTTTTTTCAACCCCGCCGGGCAGTTGCGGCAGCCCCGGAAGACACGCTGGCCACCCCGCCGACGCAGAAGGAGCTGGGCCCGATCGAGAAGGGCTGACCTCCCGGGCACATCCGGCTGGGGATGCGCAGCCAGGCGCACTTCCCCCGCGTAGGGCAAGGCCTTTTTTATCGCTCGTTTTTCTTGTTCAGGGCTTTGCTCGTTTTGCCAAGTTGTTTGCGCTGTTTGGATTCGATTTCTTTGATGCTTTCGACGGTCGGTAGCTCTTCGGGCATGGTACCACCAAGCTCCCGGATCGTCTGGCGCACCTTGGCACCCACGTCGTGGTGGGTCTTATTCGCAGCATCTTTACCCTGAATCTGGTCGCGGCGCAATTTGTCCTCGGCCTGGGTGGCTCGGAACAGATTGGCAGCCAGTTCGGTACTGCCCATGTGGTCCAGGATTTTTTGGCTCTTTTGCAACCGCTTCCGCCGGTGGATATCCTCTTGCCTCAAACCGCCGTATAGCCCCATATAGCCATGGTTTTGGAAAATGGCATAATCGATCGACTCCACCACCCCCGCTCGCTTGGCGGCATCGGCAAGCTGGGTATTGTGCCTTCGCATCTCTTCCCTCAGCTTGAGCCGTCGCTCGTCTTCGGTCCGCTGATCTGTCAGCTCCTGGCGCCGGGTCTGGATGGCGAAATAGGCCTGACCATGGGCTACAATTTCTTTCTTGGGATCGGCATTCTGGATCGCCAGATAGCAGGCATAGCGGGACATCAGCACCGACTTGACCGAGCGCTGGCCTCCCTTGCCGATTTCGATCATTTTGCTGACATCAGCAAAATGATCCTCGATTCGATGCCCGCTGTTGAAACAGGCCACTCTCGCCTTTTCGATGACGGCCTCGAAGTTTCGATATTGCGCATACTCCAGCACCTCGGCCAAATCGCGACTCTCCCAAAACTCTGCTCCCGCCTCGTTGGTGTGTTTAATCCGCTCAAAGGGTGACTGACGGGTACCTGCCTGAATGCTTTGGCTCATGAATCCCCTCCCGCAGACTTGTTTCTCCAGTACCATCGCTTCCGACTACCTTGATGGTACTGGCTTGAGGATGAACCGAGTATACCGCCCCCATGAAGAAATAAGCAAACAGGGGAGAAGGATGGGGGAGAAACTATTATGGAACTAAGATCAGAACTTGAAGACGATGTTGATGTGGCAGAGGGTGAGTTCGTCTTCGTTGTGCAGCTCGTACTTCACCCCGGTGTTGAGCTTGCGGCCGTTGAGGAAGGTGCCGTTGATCGCCCCGGGCTCCTCGGACAGGTAGAACTTCCCGTCCTTGAAGAAGATCTGCGAGTGCTTGCGGGAGATGTACTTCTCCTCGTCCTCTTCGGTAAGGTCGATGTCGGGAACGAACCCGGTGGTGTAATCCCGGCGGCCGAGGTAGGTCTGCACCCGGGTGAGCTGCACGATGCGGTTGGAGCGCTGGATGACCAGGTAGGCGCTGATCTGGGGGTCGATCTTCTCGCCGGTCTTGTCGTCGCCCGCCGTATTCACCGGGGCCGTCTTTTCCTTGGCCGGCTTCTCGACCTCCCGCTGGGTGAGGAGAACTTCCTCGATCTTGACGTGCTTTTCGCTGAGTTTGCGCAGGATCTTGAGGGCGATGTCGGTGCTCTGCTTGATCATGTCGGCAAGGGCGGTGAACGGGATCTTGATGATGTCGGATTCTTCGACCACCTCGACCGTATGGATCGCCTTCTGCTCGAGGTTGAGCGACTCCTCACCGAAGAAATCCCCTTTGCCGAGGGTGACGCACACCCAGTCCGTCCCCCCCGCCTTCACCTGCACCTTGCCCCGGTTCAGGATGTAGAAGTCGGTCTGGATGTCACCCCGTTTGTACACCACGTCGCCCGGATTGAACCGGGTGATGAACTTCTTGAAGTTGTCCATGCCTCTCTATTTAACCACCGGCACGGACATTGTAGAAAAAACGGAACCGGTTGTCAATTTTCTTCTGGAACGCACCCGTCACACCCCGCCGCACTTCGACCAACCGCAGGTCGGGCAGGTGGGGCACTTTTCATCGGCCAGGGTGGTGGCGCAAAGCGGACAGTTCAGCGTGTGCATGTCCTGATGGCTGACCGCCACCTGGCCGACGTGGGTCTCGAGCACCTTGGCGATGGCGTCGGGGATCGACTGCACCAGCTGGCCGTTGTGAAAGATCGGTTCGGCCCCGCCGATCCCCTTGATCTGGTGCACCACCTGCTCGGCCGAGATGCCCGAGCGCAGGGCCAGCGAAATCAGCCGGCCGATCGCCTCGGCATCGGCCATGGTGGAGTAGCCGCTCTTGCCGATCGAGGCGAAGACCTCGAAGGGCTTGCCGAGAAAGAAGCTGACGGTGATGTAGAGGTTGCCGAGGCCGGTCGAGATCTTGTGGGTGGTCGAGGGGAGGGCGTCGGGACGGTCCTGCGGTTCGGGCTCGGCGGCGACCTCGGCCTTGTTGAGCACCTGGATGGCCCGGCACCCATCGCGGTAGACGGTGATCCCCTTGATATTCATGTCGAAGGCCCGCAGGTAGGCGGCGGCGATCTCTTCCCGGGTGGCCTCGTTGGCGAAGTTGATGGTTTTGGAGACGGCCGAATCGACCCCTTCCTGGAAGATCTCCTGCATGCGCAGATGGCCCTCGGGGGCGATCTCCTGGGCGGTGACGAAGTAGTCGGGCGGGGTCTGGCCCGGGTGCTTGTCTTCCCAGTCGCGGTACAGCGGGTGGACGTCGTGGAATTCGCCGCCCAGGATTTTGGAAACCACCTTGAAGGCGAAGATCGGTTCGATCGACGACGAACAGCCGGCGATGCGCGAGATGGTGCCGGTGGGGGCGATGGTCAACACCGAGGCGTTGCGCATCTTCCCGCCCCGGTACACCGACTGTTCGATGTTGGGAAACGATCCCCGCTCTCCCGCCAATTCCTCCGAGGCAGCGACAGCCTCCTGGCGCATGAAGTGCACGATACGGCGCCCCAGCTCGCGGGCGGCGTCGGTGTCGTAGCGCAGCTCCATGCGGATCAACAGGTCGGAAAAGCCCATCACCCCGAGACCGATTCTGCGGTTGGCCTTGGCCATGGCCTCGATCTCGGGCAGCGGATAGCGGTTGACCTCGATCACGTCGTCGAGGAAACGGACGCCGGTGCGGATCAGCTCGCGGAAACGCTCCCAGTCGAAGTGGCCTTCGACATCCTCGCGGTAGAAACGGGCGAGGTTGATCGAGCCCAGGTTGCACGCCTCGTAATCGTGCAGCGGTTGTTCGCCGCAGGGGTTGGTGGCCCGGATGGGGCCCTGGGCGGCGGTCGGGTTGAGGCGGTTCACCCGGTCGATGAAGATGAGGCCGGGGTCGCCGTTGCGCCAGGCCGAATCGACGATCAGCTGGAACACCTCGCCGGCGTCGAGCGCCCCGTCGGCTTCGCCGGTCATCGGGTTGATCAGGCGGTACGAGGTCTTCTCTTTGACCGCGGTCATGAATTCGTCGGTGATGGCCACCGAGATGTTGAAGTTCTGCGCCGAGAGGCCATCGAGCTTCATGGTGATGAATTCGCGGATATCGGGATGGTCGACCCGCAGCACCCCCATGTTGGCCCCGCGCCGGGTCCCCCCCTGCTTGACCGCCTCGGTGCCCGAGTCGATCACCTTGAGAAACGAAATGGGCCCCGAGGCGATCCCCTGGGTTTTGCGCACGAAGCTGCCGGCGGGGCGGATGCGCGAAAAGTCGAAGCCCGTCCCCCCCCCCTCTTTGTGCACCAGGGCGGCGTTTTTCACGGTGGCAAAGATGTCCTCGAGCGAATCCTCGATGGGCAGCACAAAGCAGGCCGACAGGCAGAGGCCGCGCCCCGCACCGGTCAGGGTCGGCGAATTGGGCATGAAATCGCAATCCATCATGGCCTGGAAGAAGCGGTCCTCCCAGACCCGTTTGAGTTCCGGGGTAGGCTCCGCGCCGGCGATATGGCCGGCGACCCGGTGGAACAGCTCGGCCGGGGTATTTTCCAGCAAGGCGCCGGTTTCGTCTTTCTTGTAGTAGCGGGCGCGCAGAATCTTCTGGGCGTTTTCGGAAAAGGGCTCCATCTTTCTCTCCTAAAACCTTAAATATAGGTGCCGCCAGATTATAAGACCCTAAATATAGGGTGTCAAGCCGGCCCAGAAAAAAAAATTTTTTTCAGATGGAGGCTTGACACGGGCGATTCCATCCCCTATCATTTGTGGGAAATTATGGGAAAAAATGGGAAAGAGCGCAGTTTTTCGCAGTCGCTTCACCGCCCGCTTCGATGATCGCGGCCGGATCCGCCTCCCATCGCGTTTTCTCGAGATCATCGAGGCAACCTACAACCGTGAATTGTACCTCACTTCGCTTAACGGCGACCACATCCTGTGCTACCCGCTGAAGGTCTGGGAAGGGATCGAGGAGCGGATCGAGCGCATCCAGTTGCGCGGCCCCGAAATCGAGGAGTTCCTCAACCGCACCAGCTACTTTGGCAGCGAAACCGAAATCGACCCCAAAGGTCGCATCCTGGTCCCCGCCTACCTGCGCGAACGTTGTCAGCTCAGCGAATCGGCCTTCCTGCTCGGCAAGGTGGACCACTGGGTGATCTGGAATGAAGAGCAATTCGTCGCCCGCAACCTCGCCGGCACTTTCGACGACGAGAAGTTGCGGCGAGTGGCCGCCCTCCTCCACGATGGTCTCCCACTACCCGGTCATGCAGAATGAGGTGGTCGGCCTCCTCTCCGCCGCCACCCCCCGCCTGTTCGTCGATTGTACGGTCGGGGGCGGTGGCCATGCCTGGCGATTGCTCCACGACATCCCCGATTCCCGCCTGATCGGCATCGACCAGGACGAGGACAGCCTCGCCCTGGCAGGCGAGCGACTCCGCGAATTCGCTTCCCGGGTGACGCTGGTGCGCGGCGATTTCACCCGCTTTTTTGCCGAATCGCCCCCGCCCCGCGACCAGATCGGCGGAATACTGATCGATCCCGGTCTGTCGATGGCTCAGCTCCGCGATGGGGGGCGGGGGTTCTCCCACCAGCTGTCGGGCCCCCTCGACATGCGCAAGGACCGTCGCCAGGGGACCACCGCCGCCGATCTGGTCAACCGACTCTCCGAGAGCGAACTGGCCGACCTGCTGTTCCGCTTCGGCGAGGTGCGCGACAGCCGCCGCATCGCCAAGCGCATCATCGAACGCCGGCTGTTCGCCCCCGTCCGCACCACCACCGAGCTGGCCACCCTGATCGCGGACATCTGCCACTGGCACCCCCGCCCCGGCTCCATCCACCCTGCAGCCCAGGTGTTCCAGGCGTTGCGGATCGCGGTCAACGACGAACTCGGCACCCTGGAGACCCTGCTGAACGACCTGCCGGCGCGGGTCGCCCCCGGCGGCCGGATCGTGTTCATCGCCTACCATTCGCTGGAGGACCGGATCGCCAAGCAGACCTTCCGGGCCCTGCAGGACCAGGGAAGGGCCCGCGTGCTCAAGCCCTTCCCCATGCGCCCGACCGCCGCCGAAGTGAAGGAGAACCATCCGTCGCGATCGGCCCGGCTGCGCGCGGTGGAGGCCGCATGAAAACCTGGAGCCCGCGGGGCGGATCGATTCCGTTCCTGTTGATCCTGGTTTTGATCTTCGCCGTGCTGTTCGC
Source organism: uncultured Clostridia bacterium (assembly GCA_964614865.1). Taxonomy (GTDB): domain Bacteria; phylum Acidobacteriota; class Aminicenantia; order UBA2199; family UBA2199; genus CAZTNO01. The sequence goes on along the minus strand of CAZTNO010000035.1, from coordinate 3,347 downwards.
CTACACCAGTTTGAATTTGCGCACCATCGACCAGGGTTACCTGAAACAGGAACTGCTGGACCAGAAAAAGCGCCTGGCCGAAGAGATCGACCGGCTGATGGCAGAAAAAGCGGGCCTGGAAAGCCTCGCCCGCATCGAGGCGGTGGCCGTCGGGCAACTGGGCTACCAGTATCCGAAGGCCGACCAGTGGGTCCGGCTGGCCCCGGAGGGAAGATGATCCGCGATCGCTCCCCCCTGGCCGCCCGCACCCTGATTCTGGCCGTGATCCTGCTCGGCTGGGCCGGAGCGATCTCGTTTTCGCTGTTCCGTCTGCAGCTCTTCAACTACCAGAAGTACCGCGACCGGGTGCGGGTCCAGAGCAACCGCGAGCTGGAACTCATCGCCAAGCGCGGCACCATCTTCGATCGCAACGGCGAGATCCTGGCCATTTCGGTGATGGCCAAGTCGCTGGCCTTCAGCGGCAAAGACCAGGCCCTGGCCCTGACCACCCTCGAGCGGGTGGCCAAAATCCTGGATTTGCCGGCGGCGCAGAAGATGGCCGTGCGCAAAAGGCTCCGCCAGGGCGAGCGGTTCGTCTGGGTGAAGCGGAAACTCTCCGACGGCGAGTACCAACGCCTCGTCCCCTTCACCAGCGACCACGAAACCCGCCAGGTGCTGCTGTTCTTCGACGAGTACCGCCGGGTCTATCCCCAGAACGGCCTCGCCGGCCCCCTGCTGGGCGGGGTGGGCATGGACGAGCAGCCCCTGTCGGGGATCGAACTGGCCGCCGGTTCGCGGATCGAGGGGCGGGGCGGGCGATTCCAGGTGCTGATCGACGCCCGCAAAAAGGTGTTCCAGACCAAACCGATCGAACCCTCCCGGCCGGGGCACGACGTTTTTTTGACTATCGACGCCACCTTGCAGTACATCCTCGAGCAGGAGCTCGCCCGGGCCGTGACCGCCCACCGGGCCCAGGGGGGGAGCGTGGTCCTGCTCGATGCCCACGACGGCCAGGTGCTGGCGATGGCCAGCGCCCCCGGGTTCTTTCCCGCCGACATCGGCAAAACCCCCGCCGCCCGGACCCGCCACCAGGCGGTCTCGTTTATCTACGATCCCGGCTCGACCTTCAAGGTGGTGCTCGGCTCCGCCGCCCTGGAGAGCGCGGCGTGCACCCCCGGCCAGATCATCCCCTGCTCGAATGGCCGGATGACGATCCGCGACCGGGTGATCACCGACGTCCACCCCTACAGCGAACTCTCGTTTGCCGGGGTGATCGTCCACTCCAGCAACGTCGGGGCGGCCCGCATCGGCTTCCGCCTGGGGGCCAAGCGCTACCACCGCTGGATCACCGACTTCGGCTTCGGCCGCTCGACCGGCTGCGGGCTGCCAGGCGAAGAGCGGGGCATCCTGCGCCCGCCCGCCCAGTGGAGCGAGGTGTCGCTCGCCTACCTCTCTTTCGGCTACGAACTCTCGGTCACCCCGCTGCAGATGGCCCAGGCCTTCAATGTGCTCGCCTCGGGGGGGTATCGCATGAGCCCCCGGGTGATCATCGACGCCAAGCCCGCCAGTACAACGGCAAACGAGCGGGTGCGGCTCCTCTCCCCCGCAACCGTGCGCGCCATGACCTCGATCATGACCGAGGTGGTCGCCGGAGGCACCGGCAACAAGGCCGGCATCGACGGCTTGCGGATCGCCGGCAAGACCGGCACCGCCAAGAAGGTCAAGGGGGGGCGCTACACGAGCGACTACGTGGCCTCGTTCGGGGGGTTCTTTCCGGCCGAACAGCCCGCCATGACCCTCTTCGTGGTCATCGATGAGCCCCAGGGGCTCTACTACGGCGGCGACGTGGCCGCCCCCCTGTTCCGTTCGATCGTGGAGAGGATCCGCGTCCAGTGGGGCCTCGGCCCCTCCCTTCCCGACTCCAAAGAGGTGAGTCTGTGAAAACACTGCAAAACCTCCTTCTGGGGCTCGATCCGGTGGCCACCACCGGCCCCCTCGACACCCCGGTCTCGGCGATCCGTTTCGATTCCCGCCGGGTGGAGCCCGGCGACCTGTTCGTCGCCATCCAGGGGCTCCGGAACGACGCGGCAGGATTCATTCCCCAGGCCATCGCCGCCGGCGCGACAACGATCGTGTCGGTTCGGCCTCCCCCCCCGGGGGTCCGGGTCGCCTGGGTGACGGTGAAAAACGACCGCCGGGCCCTCAGCCACCTGTCGGCGGCTTTCACCGACAACCCTTCGCAGCGCCTGCAGGTGATCGGGGTCACCGGCACCAACGGCAAGACCACCTTGGTCGCCCTGATCACCGACATCCTGGGAAGAGAGCAGAAAACCGCCCGGCTGGGCACCCTGGGCATGGCCTGCCAGGGAACCGAGCGGGCGACCTCGCTGACCACCGCCGAAGCTCCCGATCTCTTCGATTTCCTCGCCGAAGCCGAAAAGGAGGGGTGCCGCACGGTGGCCATGGAGGTTTCCTCGGCCGCCCTCGCCCAGTTCCGGGTCGCCGACATCCGCTTTTCCATCGCAGTCTTCACCAGCTTTTCCGGCGACCACCTCGACTTTCACGGCACCATGGACAACTACTTCCAGGCCAAGCTGTCGCTGTTCCAGGGGCTCACCGCCGATGCCTGGTCGATCATCTGCGCCGACGACCCCCAGGCCCCGGCGGTGATCCGCGAATTGAATTGCCGCTACCTCACCTACGGCGACTCCCCCGACGCCGATGTCTCGCCGCTGAAGAGCCGATTCACCATCCGGGGCATCGAAGCCACCCTGAAGACCCCCAAGGGGAAGATCGGTTTCGTCTCCCCGCTGATCGGCCGCATCAACCTGACCAACATCATGGGGGCGGTGGCCACCGCCGTGGTCGCAGGCGTCTCCCCCGAATCGATCAGCGCCGCCCTGAAGGATATCCCGCCGGTACGTGGGCGCCTCGAGCCGGCTTACCACGGCGAGTTCGACGTGATCGTCGACTACGCCCACACCGACCATGCCCTGGAAAACCTGCTCGGATCGTTGCGAGAACTGACCCAAAACCGCCTGATCGTGGTGTTCGGGGCCGGGGGGGGGCGCGATCACACCAAACGGCCGCGCATGGGGGCCGTCGCCGCCCGGCTGGCCGACCAGGTGGTGGTCACCAGCGACACTCCCCGCGGCGAAGACCCCCAGGCGATCATCGACAGCGTCGTGGCCGGTTTCCCGGCGGGGTTTTCCCGCTTCACCGTCGAAATCGACCGACGGCGTGCCATCGAGCAGGCCCTTGCCATGGCGGGCCCCGGCGACGTGGTGGCCATCGCCGGCAAGGGGCACGAAAACTACCAGATCCACGCCGACCGCACCGTCCCCTTCGACGACCGCGAGGTGGTGCAA